>JBAQGP010000707.1:0-3456 GCA_049287845.1 Solirubrobacteraceae bacterium
GGTTGCCCTCGTAGCCGGCCACGAGATTGGCCGACAACGCCGACATCGCGGCGTGCAGGCGGTTCTCGAGGTCGACGAGGTGGTTGCGCGCCGCCAGCAACTGGGCCTGGACGGACTTCAGCTCCGCCACCCGCGCGTCGAGCCGGTCCTGGATCGAGGACAGGCGGTCCTGGGCGCGCGCGACGCCGTCACCGGCACCGGCGATCTGCTGCGAGTCGGCGGCGATCTGGGCCCGCAGCGTGGCGGCTGCCGACCGCGTGCCCGCGATCTGGCTCTGGAGGTCGCCCGAGCTGGGGGCGGTCAGGCCGGTTCCGAGCAGCGCGGCCGACACCGCGGCGGCAACGACAGCGCGAGAAAGTCTGTGGGGCTGAGACAAGGGGCGGGGTGGACGTGCGGCATCGCGCCCGCGCGGGGCGTCGATCACCTGAGAGAGCGCGGCGCGTGAGCGCCTGATCTACGACGGCTGGGGTACGGCGGCAGCCACCCTAACACGCACCGTCGCCTGCGCCGCGAAACCTCCTCGCTCTGCAAGAGATCCTGCAAAACGGCGTTTTGCGGCCCGGCCCACCAACCAGGCCGGGGGCGAACCGGGCCGGCCGGGCGGCCGGGGCAGGCGGGCTCGATACCGGCTCGATACCGGACGCCACCACGATTGCCATACTCGCGAAGGTGCGCACCTCACGCTGGCTGGCGACCTGCATGCTGCTGCTCGGAGTCCTCGCGCTCGCGGTCCCCGCGGTGACGCTCGCCGGAGGCGGCGGCTCCGCCGGCGACCAGCAGTACACCGATCCGTTCGCCGGCACCGCCCCGGGCAAGAGCAAGCCCAAGACGACGACGACCGCCCCGACCACCGCGCCGCAGTCGGCCACCGCACCCGCCACGACCACGCCGCCGCCGACCAGCGCCACGCCGGTGGCGAGCACCTCCGGCGCGAGCGATCCGACCACGCCCACGGCCACCATTGCCTCGGCCACCGGGACGGCGGGCGAGCTCCCCCACACCGGCTATGACGGCTGGCTGGCCGCCGCGCTCGGGTTCGCGTCGGTGGGTGGCGGGCTGGGGCTTCGCGCCCGCCTGCGCCGTACCTGAGCGCACCTGATTACACTGCGCCGCCATGCTCCTGCGCGCAAGGAGGTTCGCGGACCGCTCCCTACTGGCCGCACTGCCACTGCTGATCGTCGTGGCGCTGCTCATGGCGGCCGTCGCCGCGCGGGCCGGCGCCGCGAGCACACCGACTCCGAGCAAGCCGAAGATCGCTACGACGGGGTCCGTACCCCAGGGGTTCGTGGGCGTGGACGTCGACGGCCCGATGTTCGGCCCCGGCACGCCGATCAACTTCGCCAACCAGCTCACGACGATGGTGTCCGCCGGGGTGCAGAGCGTTCGCGTGGCCTTCAGCTGGGCCGCCGCGCAGCCGTTCCAGACCGACGCGGACGTGCCCGATGGACAGGCGGCGAGCTTCACCGACGTCGGTGGGGTGCCGACGAGCTTCCGGTTCACGGACCTCGTCGTGGCCGACGCCGCTCGCGAGCGCGTCACGGTGCTCCCGACGGTGCTCTATACGCCGCAGTTGGATGCGGTCAGCAACTCCCACGGGGTGGCCTACCCTCGCCGAGCCGGGCCATACGGCGCCTACCTGACGGCGCTCATCGGCCGCTATGGCCCGCGCGGGAGCTTCTGGCGCGAGAACCCGGGCATCCCCAAGATGCCGATCCGGTCGTGGCAGATCTGGAACGAGCCCAACCTCGCCTACTACTGGAAGCAGCCGTTCGCCTCCAGCTACGTGTCGTTCCTCAAGGTGGCCCACGCGGCGGTCAAGAAGGCCGATCCCGGCGCCCAGGTCGTGCTCGGCGCGCTGACCAATACCGCGTGGAAGTCGCTGGGTCAGATCTACAAGGTCACGGGCGCGAAGAACCTCTTCGATGTCGTCTCGGTCAACGGCTTCACCAAGTTGCCGGCCAACGTGATGCTGTTCATGGTCTTCGTCCGCCACGCCATGGCGCACTTCGGCGACGCCGCCAAGCCCCTGATGGCGACCGAGATCAGCTGGCCATCGGCCAAGGGCAAGACGAACGCCGGCTTCGACTTCATCACCACCGAGGCCGGGCAGGCCCGTGACATCTCCGCGCTGCTGCCGCTCATCGGCCAGCAGCGCCTGTCGCTGCATCTGATTGGCTTCTACTGGTACACGTGGATGGGCCAGGAGGACCCCCACACCGGCCCGTTCAACTTCGCCGGCCTGCTGGGCTTCCACGACGGCGACGTGACGGTCAAGCCCGCGCTGCAGGCGTTCAGGAACGGCGTGCTCGCGCTGGAAGGGTGCAAGCGCAAGGGCGCTGTGGCCACCCGCTGCATCAGGTAGCGACTCACGGCACGGGGCACGCCGGGGGTGGCGCCGCGTCCGGTGCCGCAGCGGCGCGCAGGCCGGCGGCGAACGCCTGCGTGTCGGCTGTGGCGACGCCCGGGTCGGCCGGATTGGCGATGCCGTACCAGTCCTGGCTGTCGGTGGCGGTGCGCTCGGGCGTCACCCAGGTGTAGAGCAGGCTTGCCGCCAGCCCGCAGTCCAGGTGCCCGAGCGTGGCGAGCGCGCTCTCGATGTCGGCGGGGCGGCGGCTCGCCGGCGCGTAGCCGACGGCCCCGGGCGGCTGGGTGGTCCAGCCGAACTCCGTCACGTAGAGGGGCACCGCGCCCATGCCCAGGCTCACCAGTGCGGCCCGCGCCCCCCGCACACGGTCGACCACCACGCCCGGGTTGCCGTAGGGATGCAGGGCCACTCCGTCGACATGCCCGCGCAACTGCGCCACCGCCCGCACCATCGCCGGCAGGAAGACCGACGCGTTGGTGAGCCCGCCCACCAGCACCCGGATGGCCGGGCGGGCGGCGTCGATGGCGGCGCGTCCGGCCAGGTACAGGCGGGCGTAGGCGGCGGCATCGGGCGCGGGCACCCAGAACTCCGGATTGTCAGGCTCGTTCCAGAGCTCGATCGCCGTCACCGGGGCGGCCGCAAGACCCGGATGCGCCTGCCAGAACGTCCCCCCGCTCCCGTAACGCGCGGCGAACGCCCCCGCATAGGCGGCGTAGTCGGCAGACGACCGCGGCGGCGAGTGGTCCTGACCGCTCACGGACTCGGCCCAGGGCGCCGTGTAATCGATGATCGGCAGCCAGGTCAGGCCGTGCGCGGCCAGCGAGCCGGCGATCTGATCGTCAAAGGACCAGTGGTAGACGCGCCGGCCGTCCACGGGCGCGCGCGGCTCGGCGGCCTCCCAGAGGGCGTCGCTGCGCGCCACCGTCGCCCCGGTGGCCCGCACCGCCGCGAGTTGGGCGTCGATCTGGGCCTGGGTGTAGGTGAGGTCGTTGAACAACCGGTTGACGTTGATGCCGAACGCCTGGCCCGGCGGCGCCGGCAGCGCGGCCCGCAGCGGCGTGGTCGCCGGCCCGGTGGGGGGCCCCGTGGGG
>JBAQGP010000708.1:0-1651 GCA_049287845.1 Solirubrobacteraceae bacterium
CGTGAGGCGATCAGGGCGCCCGCGGCGTAGTCCCACAGGTTCACGCCGCGCTCGTAGTAGGCGTCGTAGCGGCCGCAGGCAAGCCAGGCGAGGTCCAGCGCGGCCGAGCCGGCCCGCCGGATGTCGCGCACCCGGGGTAGGACCCGGCCCATCACCACCGCCTGCTTGGCGCGGACGGCGGCGTCGTAGGCAAAGCCGGTGGAGACCAGGGCCGTGGCCAGGTCCTCGCGCGAGGAACCGGAGATCGTCTCGTCGTTGAGCGTCGGCACGCCTGAGCGAGTCGCCGCGAACGTCTCCTCGCGCACGGGATCCAGCACCACGCCCACGACCATGCCGTCGCTGTCCTGGCAGGCCACACTGACCGAGAACTGGGGGATCCCGAACAGGAAGTTGACGGTCCCGTCGAGCGGATCGACGATCCAGCGCAGCTCCCCGTCGCCGGTCGCCCCGCCCTCCTCGCCGAGGATCGCATCGCTGGGGCGCCGCTCGCCCAGCACGCGGCGGATCTCCGCCTCCGCGGCGAGGTCGGCCTCGGACACCGGGTCGGTCGCGGTGCTCTTGGTCCGTACGCCCCGGACCTGGCCCCCGAACCGCGACATCAGCTCCGTCGCCGCGGCGCGCGCCGCGTCGTGCGCCACGGTCAGCAGTTCGTCCTCAGACACGCTCATCGAGCACCGGTTGTACTAGATCCGCCGCGCGGGCCCGGCCCCGGGGGCGGGGCACCGCAGGCGCACCGTCCGCCACCGCTCCCAGCCGCCCCTGGGATGATCCGGCTCCATGCCCGCCCTGGACACCGCCACGCAGCTGGCCGGATTCGAGCGACGGGGCGCCGGCACCGATGCCGAGCGCCGTGCGGCCGTGTGGCTGGCCGACCAACTGCGCGGCCGTCGCCGCCGAGCGACGCTGCAGACGTTCTGGTGCCGGCCCAACTGGGCCCTCGCGCACGCGTGGCACACGCTGGCGGCGATCATCGGCAGCCTGCTGGCGGTCCACCACGGGTTCTTGGGTGGCGCGATCACCCTGGGGGCGCTGCTGTGCGTATGCGGGGACGTGCTCACGGGCTACTCCCCCGGCCGCCGGCTCACCCGCGAGCACGCCAGCCAGAACGTGGTCAGCCATGTCACGGCCCCGTCGCGGGGCGCGGGCACCACTGCCGCCGTCCAGGACGCGGTGCCACGTGTCCGCCTGATCGTCACCGCCAACTACGACGCCGGCCGCACCGGCCTGGTCTATCGCAACTGGTTGCGCGCGCCCGCCGCCCGCCTGAGACGGCTCACGGGCTCGCTGAGCCCCGGGTGGGCCGGATGGCTGGCCATCGCCATGGCCTGGCTGGTGGTGGTTGCGATCGAACGTCACCGC
Organism: Solirubrobacteraceae bacterium; assembly: GCA_049287845.1. Taxonomy (GTDB): domain Bacteria; phylum Actinomycetota; class Thermoleophilia; order Solirubrobacterales; family Solirubrobacteraceae; genus Palsa-465. The sequence goes on from JBAQGP010000708.1 coordinate 1,360, forward strand.
GGGTTCGACGGCACGTCGATCGGCGTCCTCCAGCTCATCCCCACCGCTGCGCTCGTCCTCGCGCTGGCGCTTCTGCTCGAGCTGGCCGGCGCGCCGTTCGGACCGGCCGCCGCTGACAACGGGATGGGAGCCGCGGTGGCCATCGCGCTCGTACGCGCACTCGACGCCGCCCCGCCCCGGCAGCTGGACGTCGAGCTTGTCCTCCAGGGCGCCGGCGATGCCGGCATGGTGGGCCTGCGCCGTCACCTGCGTTCGCGCCGCGGAGAGCTGCATCCCGGCAACACGGTCGTGC
>JBAQGP010000709.1:0-1654 GCA_049287845.1 Solirubrobacteraceae bacterium
GGCGTGGCCCGCGCGGCCCGGCGCGGACGCCTCTTGCATCAGAGCACGACAAGAACTCGATCAGTCTCGCCGCCCGCTGGTCCGTCCTCCGTCGAGGAGAGCGCCGGCAGATCAGCGCGATGAGCGCGCTCATCCTTGGCTTGCATATCCTCGGCTGGGGGACGCTGGTCGCGATCGTCGTGCCACAGCACCTTAGGCTCGGCGCGAGCACGTTCGGGCTGGGGATCGGAGTCAGCGCCTACATCCTCGGCGCGCGTCATGCGTTCGATGCCGATCACATCGCGGCGATCGACAACACCACCCGGCGATTGATGGGCCGTGGCGAGCGGCCGGTATCGGTGGGCTTCTGGTTCGCGCTCGGCCACTCGACGATCGTGTTCGGCCTCGCTCTGCTGATCGCGGTCGGAGCTCGCGCGCTGCCCCACCAGCTGCTGAGCGGCCATTCCGGCGCTCGCAGCGCTTTCGTCACCGCCGGCACAGTCATCTCAGGATGCTTTCTCTACGCCGTGGCCGCGCTCAACCTGGGGGGGTTGGTCAGGATCTGGCGCCGTGTTCGCCGGCTACGCAGCGGAAGTCAGAGCCCGCGTGCGGGCCACCATGCCGACCTGTGCAGCCGAGGGATCCTCAGCCGCGTGGTCAGCTGGATCGGCAGGCCCATCGACCGGCCGTGGCACATGTACCTGGTCGGACTTCTGTTCGGCCTGGGTTTTGACACCGCCACCGAGGTCGCGCTTCTCGTTCTCGCCGGCACCGGCTCGGCCTCGGGGCTGCCGTGGTACGCGACACTCTGCTTGCCGGTGCTGTTCGCCGCCGGGATGTCCCTGTTCGACACGCTCGACGGTACCTTCATGCACTTCGCCTATGGCTGGTCGATCGCCCAGCCGGTCCGCGCGCTCTATTACAACCTCACCATTACCGGGCTGTCGATCGCCGTCGCGCTGCTCGTCGGCAGCGTCGAGCTACTCGGGCTGCTCGCCGACAAGCTAGGCCTTCACCACGGCCCGTGGAGCTGGGCAGGCAAACTGGACTTGGGCACAGTCGGGTTTTTCATCGTCGGCCTCTTCTTGTTCACCTGGCTGCTCTCGCTGCTCATCTGGCGCTACGCGCGGATCGAGCAGAGATGGGCCCCCAGCAGCGAAGCACCTGTGGTGCCGTCACAGCCGTGAGCCGCCACCGGGCAGTCCCCAACAACCCCGCACGGGTAGTCACACCGCACCACCGACCAGTGCGCGGCGGCTGCTTCCGGCACAACAGCAGCCGAGCGGGCGGTCCACCGAGCGCCCACGCGACAACGAAGGCAGGTCTGGTCACCCAGGTCTCGCGTGTCTTGCATCTCGCCAGCCGGAGGGTGTTCGGGGTCGGCCGGCGTGCGCACGAATTGCCTGGCCCGTGCTGGTTGAAAAGCGGTACGGCCGGCGCTCTCAAGCTCAAACGATGCCGCGGCCGCAAAGCAAATGAACCGGGGCGCCAGTTCACTGAAGGAGCAACGGCTAACGCGACGCAATGCCCGCTCGGTCGCTGACGCCGAACGAGCTCACCGTAGTTCCGCGCGGGTCGGCGCCGTCGAGGATCCAGTGGCGGACGACGCCGCAGCGCCATTGATTCTCGTCCTCGCGCGTGAGAATGAATCGGCTGATCGTCCGCTGGCCGCCGT
>JBAQGP010000710.1:0-1859 GCA_049287845.1 Solirubrobacteraceae bacterium
GGCATGCGCAGCGCGGTGCGGGCCGCCCGCAGCACCCCCTCGGTCCCTCCGTGCAGCCGCAACAGCCCCCGCGCGTCGAAGCACACCAGTCCGGGACGCTCGGGCTCGACGGCGGCGCCCACCGACTCCAGGCGAACGAGCAGCCGCTCCCACAGGTCGGCGACACCGGCGGGATCGGGGGGAACGAGCGTCAGGCGAGGGCAGCGAGCCAGAGCCTCCCCCAATCGCATCCCGGGGTGCAGACCGAACGCCTCCGCAGCCAGCGAGACCTCCCCCACCTGCTGTGCCCCGCCCGGCTCGGGCGCCAGCGCGACCGGGCTCTGCAACAGCTCGCCACGGTCCCCGAGGGCGGTGGTCAGGGCAAAGCGGGGAATCAGCACACAGACGATCATTCGAACATATGTTCGCAGAGGGACCGGACGACTGTGCCTCCGCCGCACCCCCGGCGACGGGAGAGGCTCGCACCCCCATTTCGTCCGGAGCGTCCTTCACGATGCGCGACCCGTGCCCTCCCCCCGCCCGAAGTCCAATCGCACCCCGCTCCGCATCTGGCAGACCCGCGCGCTCACGCGGATGGCGGCCTGGGAGGACGGACCCTTCCTGGTCTCGGCGGCCCCGGGAGCGGGCAAGACGCGCCCGGCACTGGAGTTCGCCCGCGCTCAGCTGAACGCCGGCGCAATCTCAACGGTCGTCGTCGCCTGCCCCACCGCGCCCCTGACCCGGCAGTGGGCGCGGGCCGCCCACGACCTGGGCATCGACCTCGCCCCCGATGCCGATTCGCCCAAGCCCCCCTCCGGCTTTCACGGCGTCTCGGTCACCTACGCGCGCGTGGCCAAGGCACCTACGCGCTGGGCCCGCGCGCTCCCACGCCGGACACTGGTCATCGCCGACGAGGCTCACCATCTAGGTGAGGATCTGACCTGGGGCGTCGCGTTCGCAAAGGTCTTTCAGGAGAGCCCGCGGTGGCTGCTGCTGTCCGGCACCCCCTTTCGCTCAGACGCTACGCCGATCCCCGGCGTCAGCTATGACGCCGAGGGGATGGCCGAGCCCGACGTCTCCTACAGCTACGCCGAGGCAGTCGCCGACGCGGTGTGCCGCCCGGTGTGCTTCGTCGCCTACGACGGCACGCTGTCCTGGCGCAGCGGCGACGACGTGATCGAATCAAGCTTCGAGACCGTGCTCTCCACCCGGGAGGCCAGCCGTCGCTACCGCACTGCGATCTCCACCGACCTGCCCGACGGGCTGCCACGGATCCTCAAGGAGGCCGACGCCAAGCTCAAGGGCATCCGCCAGGAGGGCCATCGCAACGCGGCCGGCCTGGTCGTCGCCGCCGACTCCGAGCACGCGCGGCGGATCGCCAAGCTGCTGCGGGAGGCGACCGGCCGGGTGCCGGTTGTGGTGCTGCACGCCGAGGCGCGCGCCGCCGCCAAGCTGGCCGCCTTCACCAGCTCATCGGACCCGTGGATCGTGGCCGTCAACATGGTCTCCGAGGGGGTCGACATCCCGCGCCTGCGCGTGGGCGTGTACGCCACGGCGGCCAAGACGCCGCTCATCTTCCGCCAGATCGTGGGACGGTTCGTGCGCACCCTCCCCCGTCGCCCCGTGGAGCCGAGCTGGCTCTACATCCCCGCCGACCCGGTCCTGCGCGACCACGCCGCCACGATTGAGACGGAGCTGCGCGGCTCCCTGCGCCGGCCCGGCGACGCGGACCCGTTCGCGCTGGATGAGCGCGACGAGCGCCGGCAGACAGAGCGTTCCGACACGCCGGAGTTCGTCCCACTCAGCGCCGACGTGGCTCCGCAGATGACGCTGTTCGGCGCGCCCGCGCCCGCACCGTCGGCCGCGGCGGCGCGGTGGGC
>JBAQGP010000711.1:0-4834 GCA_049287845.1 Solirubrobacteraceae bacterium
TGGGCGTCGCCACCGAGCCCGACCTGGGCGACTACTTCCGCCTGCCGCGCGCGGACTCCAAGGCGCGAGTGGCCGAGCTGGTGGCCGCCGGCGAGCTGACCGAGGTCGAGGTGGCCGGATGGGGTGCCCCGGCGTACCTGTGGCCTCAGGCGCGCCGCCCGCGGCGGATCGAGGCGCGCGCCATCCTGTCGCCGTTTGACTCGCTCGTCTGGTTCCGGGCCCGGGCCGAGCGGCTCTTCGGCTTTCGCTACCGCATCGAGATCTACGTCCCGGCCGCCCAGCGGGTGCACGGCTACTACGTGCTCCCGTTCCTGCTCGGCGACGCGCTGGTGGGACGGGTCGACCTCAAGTCAGACCGCCAGAACGGCTCCCTGCTCGTGCAGAGCGCATTCGCCGAGCCGGGGGTCGACGTCGACCACGTCGCCACCGAGCTGGCAGCCGAGCTGCGCCTCACCGCGGCGTGGCTCGGCCTCGACGACGTGGTCGTGCGCGGTCGCGGCGACCTTGCGCCCGCGCTGCGACGGGCGATCTAGGCCTTGGCCTTCTCCGGGGCCCTGGCCTTGGCCTTGCCCTTGGCCGCCGGCGGCTTGCGCGAGTACTTGGCGATGAACGCGTCGGTGAGCTCGCGCGCCTCGTCGTCGGGCCGCTGGTTCATCGGCGACTTCATCAGGTAGGAGCTGGGACCGTCGAGCTGCCCGGCCAAGCCGTTGTTGAGGGCGAGCTTGCAGCAGCGCACGGCGTCGGTGACGATGCCCGCCGAGTTGGGGGAATCCCACACCTCGAGCTTGAGCTCGGCGGTCAGCGGCACGTCGCCGAAGGCCTGACCCTCGAGGCGGATGTGAGCCCACTTGCGGTCGGTCAGCCACGGCACGTAGTCAGACGGGCCGACGTGGACGTCCTCCTTGGGCAGCTCGTGGCCCATGATCGAGGTGACGGCGTTGGTCTTTGAGATCTTCTTGGACTCCAGCCGGTCGCGCTCGAGCATGTTGTAGAAGTCCATGTTGCCGCCGACGTTGAGCTGCGAGGTGCGCAGCAGCTTGACCCCCCGGTCGTGAAACAGCCGCGCCAGAGCGCGGTGCACGATGGTCGCGCCGACCTGGGACTTGATGTCGTCGCCGATGATGGGCAGGCCGGCCTTCTTGAAGCGCTTGTTCCAGTAGTCCTCGCGCGCGATGAACACGGGGATGCAGTTCACAAAGCCGCAGCCGGCCTCGAGGATCTGCTCCACGTACCACTTGGTGGCCTGCTCGGAGCCGACCGGGAGGTAGGAGACAACGACGTCGGTGCGCGTGTCCTTGAGCACCTCGACGATGTCGGCGGTGGGGCCGTCGGCCTTGGTGATCTTCTCCTTGAGGTAGCGGCCCAGACCGTCGTGGGTCATGCCGCGCATGACCTCGATTCCCAGGTTGGGCACATCGTCGCCGAGCTTGAGGGTGTTGTTCTGGCCGGCGAAGATCGCCTCGGAGAGGTCCTTGCCCACCTTGTCGGCGTCGATGTCGAAGGCGGCAGAGAACTCGATGTCGCGGACGTGGTATCCGCCCAGGTCGACGTGCATGAGCCCCGGGACCTGCTCGGCCGGATCGGCGTCCTTGTAGTACTGGACGCCCTGCACGAACGAGCTGGCGCAGTTGCCCACGCCGATGATGGCGACGCGAACCTTCTCGTGTTGGTGACGTGCGGTGCCGTTGGACGACCCGTTGGTGGAGGTCATGTGCTTGTCCCTTCTCTCAAAGTCATAGGCTCGCTCACGATCGGCGAGCACCCACATACGTATCCCTGCGACCCCGGTTCGGTTACACGTATTTGTAGACCGATCGGTTTTCTTACGCGGCGGGGGCGAGCCGACCACATGACACAAGTAAACTCATAAGTTTACTGCTAGATCGGGCGTCCCACCGCTTTCGTGGGAGGCAGCGGACGCGGTCTCAGTCCGCGGCAGCCTGGAGGAGCGCGGCGGCGAAGGCCTGGGCCTCGGTCGCCGGCTCGGGGCGGTCAGTCAGCGCCACCTGTGCCGCCGCCCCGTCGTAGAGGAGCGCGAGGCGCCGCCCGACTCGCTCAGAGCCGCGGGCGCCGGCCTCCCGGGCGAGTGCCGACAGCCGGTCGGCGAACTCCGCCTTGTAGGCCGCGGCGATGAGCCGGGCGGGATGCGCGGGATCGGCGAGCTCGATACCCGCGTTGACGAACGGGCAACCCCGGAGCGGGCGGCGACCGTCGGCCAGCGTGCCGTACAGCTCCAGGAGGCGCGCCCGGGGCGCGAGGTCCCCCCGCGTCAGCACCGCGTGGGGCGCATAGGCCGGATCGGCCGCGAGGTCGCCCACGTAGGCGGCCACGACCTCGTCCTTGCCGGCGAAGTGCTGATAGAGCGTCCGCTTGGACACGCGGGCGACCGCGCACAGCTCGGTGACCCCGGTGACATTGATCCCCTGGCGATAGAAGAGTTCGCGGGCCGCCGCGAGGATCCGCTCGCGAGCGCCCCGGCCCCCGGCGACGCCACCTGGGGCCCGGCCGACGGTGCGCGGATCGTGCGACGCGGGCACGGCGCCGACGATACCGGTCGGTTTTCGCCCGCGGGGAAGCGGTCAGTCGTCCGCGAGCGCGTTGAGCTGCTTGCGGACGTAGAGGATGCGCTGCACCACCGTGAACGCACTGAGCGCCGCCAGGACGTAGACGGCGGGCGCCAGCAGCTCGAAGTGGCCCAGCGACGCGCCCTTGGCGAACACCAGTCCGATCGAGAGGATCACGACCCGGACGGGCCGGGTCGCCAGCCCGACCTTGCAGGCGACGCCCAGCGCCTCCGCGCGGGCGCGGGTGTAGGAGACCATCAGCGAGGCCAGGACGGCCACCACCACCGCCGCCACCGCTGCCTGATCGTGGCGGCTGGCGAAATACGCGGCGACGGCGGTGAGGACGATGCCCTCCTCGAGCCGGTCCAGCGTCGAGTCCAGAAACGCGCCGAACGGGGTCCCCTTGCCCGACATGCGGCTGTAGCGGCCGTCGAGCGTGTCCATGATCGAACCGACGATGAAGGCGACGCCGCCGACGAAGAACAGGCGATCGACCACCAGCGCGGCGGCGGCGAGGTTGAGCGCGAACCCGGTGAGCGAGATCGCGTTGGGTGTCAGCCGGCTCTCGATGAGCCGCTCGCGCAGCTCCTGGGTGGTCGGACCCTCACGGCCCGATCGGGGCCGGCGCGACCGCGGCTGGCGCGGGAGGGGAGGCGAGCTTGGCGAGGCCATCCGCAACGACAGCGTAGGCGGTTACGCGGGCGCTTGCCCGAACGCCCACGCGTCGGGCCGCGCGCGGGCCAGCAGCTGCTTGGACAGCAGGGCGGACGCGAGGCCGGTGATCGCCCCCAGCACGACATCGGTGAGGTAGTGATTTCCGGTGGCGATCACGACGAAGGTGATGAAGATGGGATAGACCGCCCAGGCGAGCGCGGCCACCCGGCTCTTGACCAGCCGGGCCATGGGCCAGCCGATCATCAGCGCAAAGCAGACGTGCATGGAGGGGATGGCGGCGTAGAGGTTGAGCAGCGCACTGGATGGCCCGTGCTCCACGGTGATGCCCGTGAACTGCTGGATCGAATCGGTGAAGCCCCACTGCGGCTCCAGCCGCGGCGGCGCCGTCGGGTACAGCGCGTAGCCGACGAGCGCGAACGCCATCGCCACCATGAACATGTTGCGCACGAAGTAGAAGGAGTCGTTGCGCCGCAGGTAGATCCACACCAGCGCCCCGATCGTCAGGACGTAGTGCGCGTTGAGGTAGCTCGAGTCGAGGATGTCCATCAGCCATCGCTTGTGCACCACCCACGCCTGGATGCCCGGCTCCACGAACACGTGCAGGGTCTGCTCGAGGCTGATGACCCTGTAGGCGTTCCACGTCGCCTTGGCGACGTCGTTTCCGTCCACCACGCCACGAACCACCTGGTAGCCCACGTAGGCGCCAAGGAAGAGGGACAGCTGCCGAAGCACGTCTGCCCAGCCGCGCGGGAGCACACGCGCCTCAAAGTGTCTGAGTCGCCGCTGCATGGACGGCGGTGAATCCTATAGGGACGATTGTCTGCGTCCCGTTAGGTATCGAACGCCACCGATCACGAGCAACGGGGCGAGGTCGCCGCAATCCGTCCCGGGGCAAAGCGGATAACCAGTCGCACCAGGCCGGCGCGGCGCAGCGTCAGCCGGGTCGCGTCGCCCGCGCGCGCCACACATCCCAGTCCCGGCGCCAGAGCCCAATAGGGCGTAAAGCGCACGTGCAGCGTCACCGTTCCGGGCCGCCGTGCCTGAAGCGCGATCCAATCCGAGCCCATCGCCCGCACGGTCGCCACGCCCTGCGCGATCGGCGTGGGGCGCACGACGGCGAACACGCGCCAATGCCCGGACCGCATGACCGGCCGCAGATAGGGCTGTCCGGCGCGGATCAGGGCCGCCTCGCGCCGGGCCGAGGCGTCGAGCGTCGCGTCGGGGAGGGCGACGTAGCGGATCGCATGGTCACGCAGCCACGCCGCGTAGGTCGCCGAGGTGAGCCGGCCGGCGTAGAACAGCGGGTTGTCGGCCCGGTCGAGCTGTCGCTCCCAGCCACGGGCCAGCGAGAACGCGGGAGCCACCCGATACGCTTCCCAGTGGGAGTCCGTGAAGGGGATCTCGATGCGGAAGGCGCGGTCCCGGCCACCCGGCTGGGTGCCCAGGAACCGCAGCAGCGGCTGGTAGTAGGCAGCGCTTGTGGACGGGTCACCCGCGAGCGCGGTGACGTCCGCGATCGGCGCCTGCCAGCCGACGTAGAGCAGCGGCGCCGCGCACAGCGCCAGCAGCACGGGGCGACGCCCCCACCACAGCAG
>JBAQGP010000712.1:0-3430 GCA_049287845.1 Solirubrobacteraceae bacterium
CAGCTGCGCCGTGAGGTCGGGTACATCTCCGCGGCGACGCTCCAGGTCCAGCGTTCGGCGGCCTGTCGCCTGCGGCAGCCTCAGGGGGTGACGATCCACCGCGCGCCGGGCTCGGCGCTGCTCTCCACCCTGGGAGTGCTGCGACGCCCGGACACAGCGGGCGATGCGCTCCCGCGGGGGGCGCTGGGCGAGGGCGGCGACATCTATGCCGGCGCCACCCGTCGCGCCCTGGTGGTCGGCGGAACCTCGTACTACCTCGTACCCGAGCGTGACGACCCGGCCGCGGCGCTCCCGTCGAGCCGCTGCCTCACCCTCCAGGCCGCGGCGCTGCACCGCGCGCTGCCGCGGATCCCGGCGTCGGTGCGAGCCCAGACCGCCGCGATCCAGGCGGCGTTGATCGCCATGGAGCGCCGGCTGGCCGCCCGCGGCCCACAGGACGTCATCTGCGTGGTGACCCAGAGCCGCAACGCCGGCAGCACCGGCTGCGGGACGACGGTCGCGCAGATCCAGCACGGAATCTCGCCCGACGATCAGGGCGGTACGTTCAGCGCCGTGGTCCCGGACGGCGTCGCCACGGTCACGCTCCGGTTCCCCAGCGCTCAGGGGCGCCCCGCCCGATCGGTCACAGCGACCGTGCACGGCAACGTCTACGCGGTCCGGGTCGCGGGCGAGAGCTCCGGTGCGTCGACCGCGACGCCGGTCGTGATCTGGCGCTCGGCGCGGGGGCAGGTGATCCGGACCGTCACCCAGCCCAGCCATGCGGCCGTAGCCAAGCTCTGTCGGGAGCATCCGTTGCAGTGCCTCGCGTTGAGCGAGAGCTCGTCGTCCGGGCAGTACTCGGCGAGCAGCAGCTCGAGCAGCAGCTCGGCGAGCGCGACGGCGACCACTCCTGCCAAAGCGAAGTAGATCAGCGGTCCACTGGGATACGTCGTCCCCGGGGCGCCACCGTGGCGCTGGCCCGGACCGCCACCGCGGCGCCGGCGGCCTCTACCAGCGGTAGTGGGCGAAGGCCTTGTTGGCCTGCGCCATGCGGTAGATGTCGTCCTTGCGCTTGAACGCGTTGCCCTGCTGCTGGATGGCATCGAGCAGCTCATGGGCGAGCTGGTGGGCCATGTCGCGCTCACGGCGCTGGCGGGCGTACTGGACCAGCCAGCGGACGGCGAGCGTCCGAGCGCGGCGCGATGGCACCTCGACCGGCACCTGATAGGTGGCGCCACCGACGCGACGGGGGCGGACCTCCAGGACCGGCGTGAGCGCCTTGACGCCCGCCTCGAGCTGTTCGATCGCGGGCTTGCCGCTGCGCTCGCCGAGGATCGCCATGGCGTCATAGACGATCTTCTCAGCCACCGACTTCTTGCCGTCCAGCATCACCTTGTTGATGACCTGCTGAACCAGGCGGTTGCGGTAGACCGGGTCGGCGTCGATGGGCCGGACCGCAGCGGCAGCGCGACGGGGCATCTGCTACTTGGCCTTCACGCCGTACTGGGAGCGGGCCTTCTTGCGGTCGCTGACGCCGGCGGCGTCGAGCGTGCCGCGGATGACCTTGTAGCGGAAGCCCGGTAGGTCCTTGACGCGGCCGCCGCGCACGAGCACGACGGAGTGCTCCTGCAGATTGTGGCCCTCGCCGGGGATGTAGGCACCGACCTCCATGCCGTTGGTCAGCCGGACGCGGGCCACCTTGCGCAGCGCCGAGTTCGGCTTCTTGGGCGTCGTCGTGTACACGCGCGTGCATACGCCGCGCCGCTGGGGGGCGGCGACCTTCTTCTTGCGGCCCTTACCGGACTTCAGACCCGGCGTGGCGAGCTTCTTCTTGGGCGCATGGCGCCCCTTACGGATCAACTGGCTTGTCGTCGGCATGCGGCGACGGAGGCTAGCAGGCGCGGATGGATCCGGACCCGCCCACCCGAGGCCCGGCGGCCGGTGAGCCGGACGGGTGGGGTCCCGGTAATCAGGCCGGGACCCCCGGGAGGGCGACGTCGACGTTGACGTGCGGCGCACCGACCGCCTCGGCGACCGGCGCGTAGGTGACGTCGCCGTTGGCGACGTTGACGCCGAGCTTGAGCCCCGGATTGTCGGCGACCGCCTGGTGCACGCCCGCGCTGGCGAGATGGAGCACGTAGGGCATCGTCGCATTGGTCAGCGCATAGGTCGAGGTGATCGGAACCGCGCCCGGCATGTTGGCCACGCAGTAGTGCGTGATCCCGTCCACCTCATAGGTCGGGTCTGAGTGGGTGGTCGCGTGCGAGGTCTCAAAGCACCCGCCCTGGTCGATGGAGACATCGACCAGCACCGCCTGGCGCTTCATCAGGCCCAATTGCGCGCGCGTGATCACGTGCGGCGCCTTGGCGCCGTGGACCAGCACGGCGCCGATGACCAGGTCGACGTCGGGAAGGCGCTCCTCGATCGACAGCGTGGTGGCAAAGCAGGTGTCGGCACGCCCCCCGAACGCGATGTCGAGCTCACGCAGACGGTCGATGTTGCGGTCAAACACGAAGACGGTCGCCTCCATGCCGAGCGCGATGAACGCCGCGTGCATGCCGACCACGCCCCCGCCGATGATCATGACGTTGGCCGCGGCCACCCCGGGCACCCCGCCGAGCAGGATCCCGCGACCGCCGAGCGGCTTCTCCAGCATGAACGCCCCGGCCTGCGTGGCGATCTTGCCGGCGACCTCGGACATCGGCGCCAGCAGCGGCAGCCGGCCCTTGGTGTCCTCCACGGTCTCGTAGGCGATGCATGTCGCGCCGGACTCCATCAGCCCGCGGGTCAGCGCCTCGTCGGCGGCGAGGTGTAGGTAGGTGAAGAGCGTGTGGTGGGGCTTGAGGCGCTCCACCTCCACCGGCTGGGGCTCCTTGACCTTGACGATGAGCGTCGCCTCGCCGAACACCGCGTCGGCGTCGGGCAGGATCGTCGCCCCCTGGGCGGCGTAGGCGTCGTCGGCGATCGACGAGCCATCGCCGGCGCCCGATTGCACGAACACCTGATGGCCGGCGTCGGCCAGCTCGCGCACGCCGGCCGGCGTGAGCGCGACGCGGTACTCGTCGGTCTTGATCTCTGAGGGGACACCGACCTTCATGCCACCAGCTCCCGGCCGCGCAGGGCCAGCCAGAACTCGATGCGGTCACGAGCGGAGGACAGGTTGCGCCCTGTCAGCTCCTCCACGCGCCGGATCCGGTAGCGCAGCGTATGCCGGTGGCAGTACAGCCGCCGCGCGGCTCGCTCCCATTGGCCGTTCTCCTCAATGAACGCTTCAAGCGATCGCATCAGCTCACCTCCGTAGTGTCCCTCGCTGGCCTCGATCGGGCCGAGGATTGAGTCACAGAACAACTTCAATGCCTCATCGTCCTGCAGCGACAGCAGCAGCTGGAAGGAACCGAGGTCCTTGTACGTGGCCAGGCGCCCGACGCCGTTGGACGTCGGAGAGCCGTTG
>JBAQGP010000713.1:0-4234 GCA_049287845.1 Solirubrobacteraceae bacterium
GTCAGGATGAACATCCAGTCCACCGCGGCCTGCACCTCGGCCTTGCCGTCAGGGTCCTTGCACAGCTTCTTGAGCCAGGTGCGGCCGTGGCGCAGGTGGAAGGTCTCCTCCTTGTCCACCTTGGCCAGCGCCCGCTTCCACGGCCCGAACGTGCTGGACTGGAAGACATCGGAGAGCAGGACGAACCCGGCCTGGTCGTACATGGCGTTGGCGCAGACCAGCTCCACCCACGAGTTGAGCGGTACGTCGAAGGCGTAGGGATACTTGAACTGCTCGGCGGGCCGCTCGTAGATGAGCCAGTCCATATCGATGCCGAGGTCGCCCAGCAGCCGATAGCCGATGTGGGCGTGGGCCAGCTCGTCCTGGATGATGCTCATGGCCGACCCGAAGTTGTTGAGCGCGGGTGCGTGCCCGGCGGCGCGCAGGTACGAGGGCGCGCTCACGAACTCGGTATCAGCAGAAACGGTCAGGATCCGGCGCATCCCCTCCAGGTACTTGGGCGACATGTGCTGCAGCCCCTCCACCAGCTTGCCGGCGGCGAGATGCTCCTGGACCTGCTCCTCCGTCAGCGGCGCCAGCTCTTCGATCGGTGTGGCGGACAAGAGACCCTTCCTCGCAGGTATGACACTTGACTTACGGTCGCCAGCGTATAGTCTCTCAAAGCTGTCGTCAAGCGGGGTCACCACCGACGTATGACTGAGAGGACAATCTGTGCCTGAGATGCTGATCGGAGGCGAGTGGCGCCGGGCGAGCGCGCACGAGGAGATCGAGGTGGTCAATCCGGCCACCGAGGATGTGGTGGACAAGGTGCCGTCGGGGGCGCCCGAGGACGTCGAGCTGGCGGTGGCGACCGCCCAGCGTGCCTTCGGCGAGTGGTCGCGGACCGACGTGGAGAAGCGCGCCGCCATCCTGGGCAAGGCCGCCGACCTCATCCACGAGCACGCCAAGGAGCTGGCAGCGACCCTGACCTCCGAGCAGGGCAAGCCGGTCGCCGAGGCGATGGGCGAGGTCACCCATCTCGCCCACGGCGTGCGCTACTACGCCGAGGCCGCGACCAAGGTGCGCGGCTCCTACCAGGACCTGCCCTCCACCTTGGGCCCCGCCTATGGGATGGTCATCCGCCGGCCGATGGGCGTGTGCGCCGCCATCACGCCCTACAACTTCCCGCTCACCCTGCTGGGCACCAAGGTGGCGCCCGCTCTGGCCGCGGGCAACACCGTGGTGGCCAAGCCGGCGGCGACCACCCCGCTGGCCACCCTCGAGGTGGCGCGGCTGTTCTCCGAGGCCGGCGTCCCTGACGGCGTGCTCAACGTTGTCACCGGGCGCGGCTCGATCATCGGCGACGCGCTGGTGTCGCATCCCGACGTGCGCCGGGTCGCCTTCACCGGCTCCACCGAGGTCGGGCGCCACGTGGCGAAGCTGGCGGCGCCGGACCTCAAGCGCCTGTCGCTGGAGCTCGGCGGCTCAGACCCGGTGATCGTGTGCGCCGATGCCGACGTGGACGCGGCGGTCAAGGCGGTGATCATCGGGCGCTACTGGAACGCCGGACAGGCCTGTCTGGGCTGCAAGCGAGTGTTCGTGCACGACTCCGTGTTTGACACCTTCGTGTCCCAGCTGGTGGAGCGGGTGGGCCGCTACGAGCCTGGCGACGGCACGGTCAAGGCCGAGAAGCCCAAGCTGCGCATGGGGCCGATCCACACCCAGGCGGGGCGCGACGAGCTGCTGGAGCAGATCGAGAGCGGCGTCTCCTCCGGCGGCGAGCTGCTCATCGGGGGCGGCACCGGCGCCGACGACAAGGGGTGGTTCCTGGAGCCGGCGGTGATCGCCGAGCCCGCCGGCGACTCGCGCGTGATGACCGAAGAGGTCTTCGGCCCGGTGCTGCCGGTGCTGCGCTTCAGCGAGTTCGACGACGCGATCGCCCGCGCCAACGACACGCCCTACGGCCTGGGCTCGTCGATCTGGACCCATGACGCCCGGCTCATCCACCGCGCGGCCCAGGAGATCCACTCCGGGATGACGTGGGTCAACCAGATTCACTACGGCTATGACGAGCTGCCCTTCGGCGGAGTGAAGGCCTCGGGCTTTGGCAAGGAGCACGGCCTGGAGTCCCTGGACTCCTACGTCGAGCTCAAGTCCGTCGTCGTGGGAGGGCTGGCCTGATGGCGGTGTCCTACGAGAATGGGACGATCACGCTCGACAAGCCCCCCGCCAACTCCTACGACATCGAGTACATGCGCGAGCTGGGCCAGGCCGTCGAGGCCGCCGGGGCCGATGCGGCGGTCCGCGTGGTCGTCGTCCGCTCAGCCAGCGAGAAGTTCTTCTGCGCCGGTGCGGACATCAAGGAGTTCGCGGCCAATGGCATCGACGCCAACATGGACATGATCCGCCTCGCCCACGAGACGCTGGCGTCGATCGCGCGCTCACCCAAGCTGTTCGTGGCCTGCGTGGCCGGGCACGCGCTCGGCGGTGGGCTGGAGATCGCGCTCGCCTGCGACGTGCGCTACGCGATCGAGGGCCGCTACCGACTCGGAACGCCTGAGGTGACCCTCGGCCTGCTGCCGGGCAACGGCGGCACTCAGCGGCTGCCGCGCCTGATCGGGGTCGGCCCCGCCCTGGAGCTGCTGGTCACCGGCCGCACGGTCTCGCCCGAGGAAGCGCGGTCGCTTGGGGTGGTGTCACAGGTGTTCGCCGATCAAGCGGCGTTCGATGCGCACGTGGATGGATTGCGGGCCCTGCCCCCGCTGTCGCTGGCCAACATCAAGCGCGCGGTGTTCGAGGGCACGGAGAAGCCGCTGCCCGACGCCCTGGCGCTCGAGCGCGACCTCATGGAGGAGCTGTTCCGCACCAACGACGCTCGTGAGGGCGTCACCGCCTTCAGCGAGAAGCGCACCCCGGAGTTCACCGGCTCATGACGACCGACACGATCACAGCATTGGCCGGCGCGTTCGTCGATGGACGCGAGCACACCAATGGTGGACTGCCGCTGCCGATCACCAACCCCGGCACCGGCGAGGTGTTCGCTGAGGTGCCCGCTGGCACGGCGGAGGACGTCGACACGGCCGTCAGCGCGGCGGCGCACGCACTCGGCGACTGGTCGGCGCTGGCGGTCTCCAAGCGCGGCGAGATCCTCGGCGCGGCGGCGCACCACGTCGAGGCCCACCTCGACGAGCTCGTCCCCCTGCTGACCCGCGAGCAGGGCAAGACGCTGCGCGACAGCCGCATCGAGCTCGCCAAGGCCGTCGACACGCTCATGCACTACGTGGGGCTGGCCAAGACCCTGCGCGGCGCGCACACCCCGGGGCTGGACCCGGGGGTGGACGGGATCGTGCTGCGACGGCCGCTCGGGGTGGTTGGCGCCATCGTCCCCTGGAACTTCCCGACCACGCTCTTGTGCAACAAGCTCGCCCCGGCGCTGGTCGCGGGCAACACGATGGTGGCCAAGCCCGCCGGGACGACGCCGCTGACGACGCTGCGCTTCGCCGAGCTGCTGGCCGAGGGCGGCCTGCCCGCCGGAGTGTTCAACGTGGTGACGGGGAGCGGCTCGCTCACCGGGACCGCGCTCGTGCGCCACCCGCTCGTGCGCAAGATCGCCTTCACCGGCTCCACGCCGGTGGGGGAGCAGATCATGGCGCTGGCGGCGCCGGGCATGAAGCGGGTGACGCTGGAGCTGGGCGGCTCTGACCCGATGATCATCTGCGACGACGGCGATCTGGACGCGGCCGCGAGCGCCGCCTCGATGGGCCGCTTCTACAACTGCGGGCAGGCCTGCCTGGCGATCAAGCGCGTCTATGTGTTCGAGTCCGTCGCCGATGAGGTGATCGAGCAGATCACCGCCAAGGCCAAGCGGCTGAAGGTGGGCCGCGGCGAGGTCAAGGGCTCACAGATGGGGCCCCTGCACACCGCCGCGCAGCGTGACGAGGTGGCCGGGCAGGTCATGCGGACGCTGGACGCCGGCGGCTCGCTGCTGACCGGCGGTGGGCCTCCGGAGGACCCGGAGCTGGAGGGCGGCTTCTTCTACGCGCCGACCGTCGTGGCCGACGCGCCGCACGACGCGGCGATGGCCACCGAGGAGGTGTTCGGCCCGGCGCTGCCGATCTGGCGCGTCGCCGATCTCGACGAGGCGATCGCGCGGGCCAACGCGTCGCCGTTCGGGCTGGGCTCCTCGATCTGGACGCGGGACCTGGGCCGCGCGCGCCACGCGGCCGAGCGGATCGAGGCCGGCTACACCTGGATC
>JBAQGP010000714.1:0-1791 GCA_049287845.1 Solirubrobacteraceae bacterium
CGGCCGTCGAGCACCGCGGCGACCGCCTCGGCGGCCATCCGGTACGGAGCGCCACTGGACTGCGGGGAGTACCACGCGGAATGGGGATTGATGATCGTCCGCGGCCACTGCAGCGCCGGCTCGTCGGGCGCCGGAGGCTCCTGGGGCAGCACGTCCAGGGCACAGCCCCCGAGGCGCCCGTCCCGCAGAGCCTCGCCCAGCGCCGCGTGGTCAACCAGCGCCGAGCGCGCGCAGTTGACCAGGTACGCGTCGGGCCGCATGAGGGCGAGCCGCTGGGCGCCGATCAGGCCCTGCGTGTCCGGTGTGAGCAGCGCATGCAGTGTCACCACGTCCGCGCTGGCCAGCAGCTCATCGAGCTCCACCAATTCGGCGGGAGCCGAGCCCGCGCCATCGACGACGGGGTCCGCGGCGAGCACGCGCATCCCCAGCGCGTGCGCCCGCCAGGCCACGGCGCGGCCGATGCGCCCCAGCCCGACGATGCCGATCACCGAGCCGGCGATGCGGCGGCCCGGCGCATCGAGGTGGTCGTAGCGCCCGGCGTGGACCGAGCGGTCCAGCAGGGTGACGCCGCGCAACAGGTCCACGGCGAAGGCGATCGCGGTCTCGGCGACCTCGTCGTCGCAATAGCCGGGGCAGTGGGTGGCCCACGCGCCCGCCGTGGCGATGGCCGCCAGGTCGAGGTGGTCATAGCCGGTGGCGGTGGCCGCGACGATCCGGACCGAGGGCAGCCGTGCCAGCTCGTCGGCGCCGACGGGGACCTCGGTGCCGACAAGTACGCCGACGACGTCGTCGCCCGCCGGGAGCGCGTCGACACGCTGCACGTCGATGTCGGGATGGCCGCGAAGCGCGGCGCGCGCGGCCTCGACGTCGCCAACCTCGTCGATGAGGACGACTCGCGTCATCGCGTGGTCAGGACGCCGGCATGTAGAAGGTGAACATCCGGTCGGCATCGATTCGCGCGTACACGGGTGAGACCGCCTCCAGGAACTCCTGCTCCCATCCATCGCCGTAGATCGGGAGGTACACCTCCAGGATCGCCTGCCGGAACGCGGCGTGCGCGGGGGCCGCGATGTCGATCGGCACGGCGCGGCCGTGCACGGTCACGGACAGCTCCTCGCCGGGCAGGTGCGTGGCCGAGACCTGTGGGCGGGTGCGGATGTGGCGGAAGCGCAGCGAGTTCGCCGCCGAGCCGAAGTAGAAGGCGCCGCGGAAGAAGATCCCGTCGACCGGTCCCACGATCGGCCGGCCGTCGCCCGTGACGGTCGCGAGCGCCAGCAGGCACATCCCGATGAGCTGCTGCGCCACCTGCTCGGCGCTGAGCCGCCGTTCCGGCTCATGAATGGAGAGCAGGTGGGGCCCCGCGGCCGCGTAGCTTGCGTCGATCAGGGCCTGGAGGGCCTCGAGGTCGTCGGCGGTCTCGTGCACGCCGGTGAGCAAATCATGTTTCGGGCAGGCGTGCGCGCGCGCCGAGCGCGGCGACGACGAGGCTCAGTCCGGTGGCGATGAGGAGCGCGGTGTGAAGCCCGCCGACGGTGCGGCCGCCCGCGATCAGCGACCCGAACAACGCCACCCCGATGACGCTGCCAGTCTGGCGCGCCGTGTTGAGCGTCCCCGAGGCGACGCCCGAGCGCGAGCGCTCCACGCTGCCCAGCAGGCCTGCGGTCATCACCGGCACGATCAGCCCCAGTCCGAATCCGATGGCGATGAGCTGGGCGACGAGGGTCGCGAATGCGCTGTGGGGGCCGATGCCCTCCAGCGCCACCGCGCCGGCGGCCATCAGCAGCGCTCCGC
>JBAQGP010000715.1:0-3474 GCA_049287845.1 Solirubrobacteraceae bacterium
GCGTAGGCCGGTGGGGAGGCGGTGACAATTGGCAGCCAACAGTGCGACGACTGGGGATTGGCCGATCCGACGGTGCGTTACGCGCGGCTGCTCTGAACGTGGTCGATCGCACGGAGCATGAGCAACGTGGCCAGGCCACCGGCGGTTGCTCCTGCAACGAGCAGCACGTACAGCTCCGCGACCGTCTGGTTGCGCGGCAGTAACGAGTCGTGAAAGGCGAACAGCGCCGGGCCCGTGAGGCAGGAAACGACCGCAGCTGTCACGCCCGGCGGCCTGAAATCTGACCGTGGGGCGACGACGCGCAGGTATCGCCCGATGATCACGATCAGCGCAAACAGGGCCATTGCCGGCAACAGGAACGAGAAAAGGGCGAGCGCAGGTGGGTAGCCCTCCAAGACGATCTTGGCGGCAACGAACGGCAGAGCAAGCGCGGCCCCGACCAGCATTGAGGCCCATACGGGCCGCTCACGAACCCTGGTGAGGATGCGCAGGTCAACCCACCTCACCAACTGGATCGCATATGGCGCGAAGCGCTTGAGCTTTCCCGAGGCGTTGAGTCCTAGAGCAACCGTGTCGGCGAGCCAGTCGGGCTGCGGCCCAGGATCGGAGGCCTGCTGCACGGCGCGTGACGCCGCGCGCAGGCGCGCGGCCGCGGCCATCATGGCGATGGTCCCCGCGAGGAGAGCCATCACTTGCCCGAGCGTGGCGGCGTTCCAGCTGGCGTGGTGCAGTCGCAGAGCAACCGCGACCCACTCGGCTGCCTGAGTGATCAGGCATACCCCCACGGCCGCCCCGCACACACGGAGCAGATCGACAACCCTGCGTGAGGGAAGCGTGGAATACCGACGGCAGAGCTGGGTGCGGAGCGCGCCGAGGAGAAGCAGCCCCGGCAGGACGACGAAATCAAGCGAAACGAGGACGTCGAAGGGATCATCCTGCCACGGCTGGCGCAGATCCAGAGACGGCGTCTCTTTCGCGAACCAGTTAACGATGGCGAAGACGCTGACCAACGCCAACGACAGGAACACCGCAGCTCCCGCGCGTCGACGGGCAAGATCACCGACGGCAAGCTCGCTCTTGCGCATCGGACAAGCTTGCCAGATAGAAAGGCTCGTCTGGATAAGGATGTCCGGTAGTCGTTGGCTTGTGAGACGGCGCCGGCGACTTGGTTCAGCCTGCGTCTGCTCCCTCTGACGCTGCGGCTCCTCGAGACTTCTGTGGCGTCCGTTCCTCGTGATCCTCGGCTGGTCGCGCCCGGCCGGCGATGTCGTCCGGCCCTCCCAGGAGCGCGAACGGAATCACGACGGCCAAGGAGACGGCGACGTCGCCGAGCCGAGCCCTCACGCCGAGATGGTCCCCGGCGAGGTCGAGCACCTGCAGGATGCCCCCGGCGATCCCCACCGGGAGCGCCACCTGATAAAGCCGGCGGCGCCACCCCACGAGTGTGACCGCGCGTCGGTCCTCGTCGATTTTGACCGCGATACGCGTCTCAGAGTTTGCCCATGCCTAGATCTGCTTACCCGTGACGCACGAGACGAGCGCAGGGCACCGCGCGTCCGCTGAGCGTTCCCTTCTGACACTCGGACCTGTCAGCGAACCACCGGATGGTGAATCCAGAGGGGATCATCTGCCGGGCTCTACATCCGTGTCCCGCGGCCCCGGTAGCGCGATCCCGTCAGCGCCTTGGTGCGGACGGGGAGTTATTGGCTTACGACCGCCGCCCGTTCCGGGGCCGAGGGTGTCGGGGCCGGGGATGACGTCCTTGCC
This sequence comes from Solirubrobacteraceae bacterium, assembly GCA_049287845.1. Classification (GTDB taxonomy): domain Bacteria; phylum Actinomycetota; class Thermoleophilia; order Solirubrobacterales; family Solirubrobacteraceae; genus Palsa-465. The sequence continues at coordinate 1,768 of JBAQGP010000715.1, forward strand.
TTCATCGCGAAGCCGGTCAGCGAGTTCCCCGCGCAGGACGTCGATCTGCGCATGGAGCGCCCGGCGAGTGTCGGAGACTTCTTGCTCCCGACTGATGAGCTCCTGGATAAGGAGCTTGAGCTTCTCGGCGACGAGTGAGCGCGCATCCGTGGGAGGGTCCATCCGGATCAGTCTGTCGGTCCCACCACACCCGGCAAACCACCCTCGACGAATTGGCCGACTGGCCGACTGGGGCGACTGCCGGCACGGTCGTGCTGTCCGGTGAGCGTTGCTAGCGCGCGTCCGGTTGTCGATCCCCTTACGGGCGTGCGCTGCCGGCATTAGCTCAAAGCGACACTGTGGCCCTCCCCGCCGAGCCACGCCCAGAACCGACTCGCGCGCATCGAATGGGTTGTAGGCTGACCGCCCGTTGACCCGAGTCGATGAGCTTGTCGAACAATTGCACCGCTTCATGCGCGACCACGGGCTAGCTGTGCCCAGGCCTCTGCAAGACGCGACTGTGTTAGACGAGATCGACGACGCGCTCGCGCCCGCACGGCTCCCCACTGAGGTCCGACGTCTTTGGGAGCTGGTCGATACGGACGTTTTGGTGAACAGCGTGAGGACCCATCCGCAGCTCGCCAATCCCCGGTCTTGTCTCTGGGAACGAATACACCTACACGTGCCCGACGACTTCAGCGTGGGTCATCCCCGCCACTTCTTCCAAGTCTTCTACACGAGTCACGATGAGATGTCGGTCGAGTGCGACGGGCCGGACTGGGACGGCGGATGCCTGTTCGAGTGGTTCCTCAGTGATCCAGACGACCCGTTCGTGCTCCGGTTTCGAAGCGTCGTCAACTGGTTGGAGGTGCTGCTCTCGGCGCTCGATGAGCGCGCGTACCAGGATCTGGGTAACTCGATCCTCCTCATCGATCACGCTCGCCACGAACATCTGGCGGCACAAAGACTCGCAAGCCGACGTCCGCATCCGCAATACGGAACGAGCGTCGTGATACCGCGTGAACTGACGCAATGGCCGGACTATTGGCACGAGCGCGAGCAGAGACTCCTCACCGAACCCGGGAGGCGGCGGCGATGACCGACGCCGAGCGCGTAGCCGCCGGTCCGATGGTCACGATCGAGACGATCACCGCGGCCGTGCGTGACATCCTCGCTGACACCGCGGCGCAGGGCCGCGTCGTCGTCGTGCGATGAGAAGGGAGCTCAAGCACGGTCGCTGTCGCGACGAGGCAGATACGACACAAGCGAGTTCCGAGGTTGGGCGACCGCCGTCGGTCAGCGAGCCGCGTGCTCAGATCACGCGAAAGGGGCAAGCGGACGCCCTATCACGACCTGCGCGCAGCCGTGACGGCCCGAAGCGGCCCGACCTGGAGGCAAGCTTTGGAGACTGAGCCGCTCTTCATCTGTCTGGCGCGAGTCTCGAAGAGTCCTCGGTCTGCAGGAGGTTTGCGACGTGCCCGAGAGGATCCGCCCGAGACTGCCAAGACGACGGATCGGGCCGCGCTCGCGCCGTTAGCGTGTGAACGCTGCGACGAGGTCGATCGGCGCGGCCGTCGGCGGGCCGCCGGGCAGCGTCGATGCGGGGAGCTTGCGCTTGGCGAGCGTCGCGGTGACGTGGGACGCGCCGCCCTGTGCCTGGTCGGCCGTGAGCGCGCCCACGACGCCCTGGACGTTGAGTAGCGCGGCGAGCTTTGCGCCGGCGGCGCG
>JBAQGP010000716.1:0-1676 GCA_049287845.1 Solirubrobacteraceae bacterium
GTGCGCGAACCCCGGGGGGGCACTGCCCCGTACCCTTGCCAGACGCAAATGGGACCCCTGGTCGTCAAGCTCGGCTCCAGCATCGTCGCCAATGACGACGGCGAGGTGCGCGCCGACGTCCTGGGCCGCATCTGTGACGAGGTCGCACAGCTCCACGCGGCCGGGCGCGCGCTGATCATCGTCACCAGCGGCGCCATCGCCCGGGGGATGGGTGTGATGGAGCTGCCGGTGCGCCCGCGCACGATCGACGAGCTCCAAGCGGCCAGCGCGGTGGGCCAGGGCAAGCTCTACCAGGTCTACGACGAGCTGCTGCGCGCGCGGGGGGTGCCCACCGCGCAGGTGCTGCTGACGTTCTTTGACATGAGCGCGCGCACGCACTACCTCAACGCCCGTCAGACGCTGCGCAAGCTGCTCGAGTGGCGCGTCGTCCCGGTGATCAACGAGAACGACACGACCACGACCGACGAGATCTCCTTCGGCAACAACGACTTCCTCGCCGCCCAGGTGGCGATCCTGCTGGGCGCCGAGCGGCTGCTGCTGCTCACCGACGCCGGCGGCGTGTTCACCGCCGACCCGCATCGCGACCCGACCGCGCAACTGGTCACCGAGGTCACGGACTTCAGCGCGCTCGATCCCCTGGACATCGGGCACACCGCCTCGCCGTTGGGCTCCGGCGGTATGCGCTCCAAGGTGGTGGCGGCCGAGATGGCCACCGCGGCCGGGATTCCGACCGTGATCGCCAGCGGCCTCACGCCCGGCACCATCGCCGCCGCCGCCACCGGGAGCGCGACCGGCACCGGGTTCCCGGCCCGGGAGGGCCGCTACTCGAGCTTCAAGCTGTGGCTGAAATACGCCAAGCCGGTGCGGGGGCGCGTGCTCGTCGACGCCGGCGCCGCACGGGCGCTCCGCGGCGGCGGCGCCAGCCTGCTTCCGGTGGGCGTCGTCGAGGTGACCGGCATGTTCGAGGCCGGCGACGCGGTCGAGATCGCCCACGAGGAGGCGACCGTCGGCAAAGGCATCAGCAACTACTCGGCTGCCGAGCTGCGTCAGGTGAGGGGTCTGCAGTCCGGGGCGGTGCGCGCCGTCCTGCCTCGCGCCAGCGAAGAGGCCATCCACCGCGACTACTTCGTGCTCGCGTAGGGGCCGCGACCCGGCCCTCGGTAACCTTCTCGCCATGGCCAGCACCGCGCTCTCGATCGCCGAGATCTGCCAGACCGCCAAGGACGCGTCGCGCGCTCTGGCCACGCTGGGCTCCGACGTCAAGGACCGGGCGCTGGAGGCGATGGCCGCCGCGCTCGAGCAATCGAGCGAGCAGATTCTCGAGGCCAACGCGCGCGACCTCGAGGCCGGCGAGGAGAACGGCCTGTCGGCGGCGCTTCTGGACCGCCTCGCCCTCAATCCCAGCCGCGTCGCGGCCATGGCGGCCGGCGTGCGCAAGATCGCCGCTCTGCCCGACCCGGTGGGCGAGGTCATCGACGGCGCGACGCTGCCCAACGGCCTGCAGATGCGCCGAGTCCGCGTCCCGCTGGGCGTGATCGCGGTGGTCTACGAGGCCCGGCCCAACGTCACCATCGACGCCGCCGCCCTGTGCCTGAAGTCCGGCAACGCCGTGGTGCTGCGCGGGTCGAGCTCCGCCGCTCACTCCAACGCGGTGCTCGCCGCGGTCGCGTCCGACG
>JBAQGP010000717.1:0-3177 GCA_049287845.1 Solirubrobacteraceae bacterium
GCGCTGGCGCGCGAGCTGCTGCGCGCGCGGCCGCCGGCCGAGCTCCTCGTCTCCGACGCGCTGCGCGTTCAACTCGCCCTGCTGCGCGCTTTGAGCGGGGCCCAGGCCGTGTCGCTGTGGGCTGAGCAGAACGATGGCGATCCCCGGCGCGTCGCGCATGCCGGCGAGCTCGACGCCGCTTTGTGCGCCGATGCGCAGACGATGAGCGTGCGTATCCCGGCCCGGCCCATCAGCGGTACCCTGCGCGTCCACGGTGTGGACCCTGGCGCGCCTGAGCTCGGTCCGCTGCTCAGCGCCGCGGCGCCCGGGATCGCGGGCCTGCTGGAGCGGGAGACCCTGCTTGACCGCGAGCACTGGCGCGAGCTGGTCGCGGCCGCCGTCGAGCGGCGGCTGGCGCGTGTGCGCTTCGATCTGCACGACGGCCCCCAGCAGGACGTCATCCTCCTGGCCCAGGACGTGCGGCTGTTTCGCGATCAGCTGCGCCCGCTGCTGGACGGCGATCCCGATCGGACGCGCGCCCTCGGGCGCCTGGACGATCTGGAGGCCCAGCTCGTGGCGCTCGACGGCGACCTGCGCCGGCTGTCGACTTCGGTCCAGTCGCCGTTCCTCTCGCCGGGCTCGCTGCTTGAGTCGCTGCAGCGCGTCGCCGACGCGTTCGCCACACGGACGGGGATCCTCCCGCAGACCGAGTTCAGCGCCGATCTCACCGAGCTCTCCGAGTCACAGCAGATCGCGCTGCTCGCGCTCGTCCAGGAGGCGCTGTCAAACGTCCGCAAGCACGGCGACGCCTCGGCGGTACGGATCTCGATCGTGCCGCACCCCGAAGGCATCCGGGCGCAGGTGTCAGACGACGGGCGCGGTTTTGATCCCGAGACGACGGTCGCCCGCGCGGCCCGCGCCGGACGCCTGGGCCTGGTGGGGATGCATGAGCGTGTGCGGATGCTCGGCGGGCGCACCCAGATCGACTCACGCCCGGGGGGACCGACGGTGGTCTCGGCCGTGCTGCCGCGCTGGAGCGGCGAGGAGGACTGACGGCCTGGCGCCACCCACGGGCGTCGCGGCCGGCCCTAGGCCAGCCCGTGCTCCAGCGCGTAGCGCACCGCGCCGGCGCGGTTGGGCACGCCGAGCTTGCGATAGATGTTGGTCAGGTGGAACTTGATCGTGTGCTCTGAGACCCAGAGCTCGCTACTGATCGCCGCAGTGGTCATGCCCGCGGCGACACGAGCCAGGATCTCGATCTCGCGCTCGGTGAGCGCGGGGGTGTCGGCCTCGACGCGCGCGTCGGGACGCTGCGGGATGGTCACCGGGGCGGGCAGCACCTCACCGTTGGCGGCCTGACGCAGGATCGAGGTGATGTCCAGCGAGCCTGCTGTCTTCAGGACGTAGGCGCTGGCGCCCGCCTGGAGCGCCGCCTCGATCACCGGCGCGTCGTCACAGGCCGACAGCACGACCGTCCTGGTCTTGGGCCAGCGGTCGCCGATGAGCTCGATCATCTCGGTCCCGGTGACGCCGGGCATGCGCAGATCCATGAGCACGACGTCGGGACGGCGTCGCTCGATGAGCTGGACCAGCTCGGCGCCGGACTGAGCCTCTCCGACGACGTGCATGTCCTCCACGTGCTCGATCGTGCGGCGGATGCCGGCAATGATCAGCGGATGGTCGTCGGCGATCAGGACCTTGAGCTGGTCTGACATCACGCCCCCTGTTGTCGGCTCCGAGGCGATGCGACTTGAGCCCGGGCGGACGCCCGAGCGCCCGGTGGGGTATAGCTCCGGGGATGACCGAACCACAGCTCGAGGCTGTCAGCGCCGAGGAACGCGAACTCGCCGTGGAGGCCCCGGCGCCGCGCCACGCCGCGCTGATGAAGGCGGTGCTGGAGCGGACGAGCTTCAGCGACCCCGCGTGGATCTTCGAGCGAAAGCTCGATGGAATCCGTTGTCTGGCCATCCGCGAGCATGACGAGGTACGAATGCTGTCACGCAACGACCTCGATCTGGGCGGCCGCTACCCGGAGCTGCGCGACGCCGTGACCGCGCAGGAGCACCGGCGATTCGCCGTCGACGGCGAGATCGTCGCCTTCGACGGTCAGCAGACGAGCTTCGCCCGGCTCGCCCAGCGCGGTCGTTCGCCGGTCCCGGTCTTCTTCTACATCTTCGACCTGCTCTGGGTGGACGGCCACGACGTCCGAGCGCTGGGCCTGCGCACGCGCAAGCGCCTGCTGCGCGCGGCACTGGAGTTCCACGACCCGCTGCGCTGGACCTCGCACCGCAACCGCGAGGGCGAGGCGATATTCACCGAAGCCTGCCGCAGGGGCTGGGAGGGCGTGGTCGCCAAGCGCGCCGACAGCCCGTACCGGGCGACGCGCTCGCGCGACTGGCTCAAGCTGAAGTGCGAGGCCGGCCAAGAGCTGGTGATCGGCGGCTTCACCGCGCCGCGGGGTTCGCGCACAGACTTCGGTGCCCTCCTCCTGGGCTACTTCCGCGACGGCGAGCTGCAGTACGCCGGGAAGGTGGGGACCGGCTTCGACCAGGAGACGCTCGGCTCACTGGGGGCGCAGCTGCGCTCGCTTGTGCGCGATAGCGCTCCGTTCGCGCATCCGTCGGCGATCCGCGAACGAGGCATCACCTGGGTGACCCCGACGCTGGTGGCGCAGGTGGGGTTCACCGAGTGGACGACGGCGGGGCGTCTGCGCCACCCGCGGTTCCTCGGCCTGCGCGATGACAAGCCGGCCGCCGACGTGGTGCGCGAGCGATGACCGACACGATCACCGTCGGGCGCCGCCAGGTGCCCTTCAGCCATCCCGACAAGGCGCTCTTCACCGACCCTGAGATCACCAAGCGGGCGCTGGCCGAGCACTACGAGAACGTCGCCGTCGCGATGCTCCCCCACATCCGCGACCGCCCCCTCGCGCTCCAGGCCTTCCCCAAGGGGATCGATGCCGACGGGTTCTTCCTGAAGTCCGTCCCCCGCCATTTCCCGGATTGGATCAAGACGGTGACCGTCCCCAAGAAGGGCGGAACGCTCACCCAGGTCGTGACCAACGACGCGGCCACGCTGGTGTACCTGGTCGGGCAGAACGTCGTCACCCCCCACATCTGGCTCTCGCGCGCCGACGAGCCGCGCGAGCCCGATCGGCTCATCATCGACTTCGATCCCTCCCCCGGCGTCGGCTTCACC
>JBAQGP010000718.1:0-1592 GCA_049287845.1 Solirubrobacteraceae bacterium
GGCGTGGATCGACCCGCTCGGCGACGACACGGCCGGCCGCCTCGCCGTCGCGCGCGCGCAGCTGGCGGTGCTGATGGATCTCTATGACCGCGGCATGCGTGAGCCGCTCCCGATGTTCTGCCTGACCTCCGCCGCCTACGCCGAGGCCGCACGCCGGGGACAGGACAGCTACGCCGCCGCGGTGAAGGAGTGGGAGACCGAGTGGAACTTCGAGAAGGAGGACCGCGAGGCCGACCACCAGATGGCCTTCGGCGCCGTGCTCACGCTCTCGCAGGTGCTGGACATCGACCCCGCCGAAGGCGAGGCCGGCGAGGGCTGGCTTGAGTCCGAGGAGTCGCGGTTCGGACGCTTGGCCCGCCGCCTGTGGGAAGGCCTGCTGGCCCGCGAGGAGGTGCGGGCGCGGTGACCGGGAGCGCCATCCCGCTCCAGCCCGTCGCCTTTGACACGTGCGGTGACCTGCCTCGCGGCGTGACCGTTCTGGAAGCGAGCGCTGGAACCGGCAAGACGTACACGATCGCCGCCCTGACCGCGCGCTACGTCGCCGAGGGGATCCCGCTCGAGCGCCTCCTGCTCGTGACCTTCACGCGGATCGCCACCGGGGAACTGCGCGAACGGGTGCGCGAGCGGCTGGTAAGCGTCGAGCAAGGGCTGGCGCGGCAGCTGGCCGGCGCCCCGGCCGATCCCGATGAGGATCAGGTGGTGACGCTCTTGGCCCGCGGCGACGCCGAGCACCACCGGGAGAACCTGGCCCGCGCGATCGCCAGCTTCGACGCCGCGACCATCGCCACGACCCATGGCTTCTGCCAGGAGATGCTCGGCGGCCTGGGCATCGCCGGCGACCTCGAGCCCGACGTCACGTTCGCAGAGGATCTCTCCGACCTCGTCGACGACGTGGTCGACGATCTCTACGTGCGGCGGTTCAGCCGGGGTGGACCGCCCGCGTTCGGGCGCGCGGAGGCGGCGACGATCGCCCGGGCCGCGATCGACAACCCGTCGGCGCGGATCGTGAGCGCCGACACCGAGGTGCCTCAGATGCGCCTGCGGCTGGCGGCAGTGGCGCGCATCGAGCTGGAGGAGCGCAAGCGGGCGATGATGGTCATGACCTACGACGACCTCGTCACGCGGCTGAAGAGCGCGCTCGAGGGTCCCGGAGGAGCCGCGGTCGCGGCCCAGCTGCGCGCGCGCTACGAGGTGGTGCTGGTCGATGAGTTCCAGGACACCGACCCGGCCCAGTGGGAGATCATGCGACTCGCCTTCGGGCAGGGCCTCACCGGCACCGATCCGGCCACCCTGGTGCTGATCGCCGATCCCAAGCAGGCGATCTACGCCTTCCGGGGCGCCGATGTGTACGCCTACCTCGAGGCCGCCCGCGCCGCGTCGACCCAGGCGACGCTGCCGATCAACTGGCGCTCCGATCAGGGGCTGATCGACGCCCACGACGCGCTGTTCTCCGGGGTCAAGCTCGGCCACGAGGGGATCGCCTATCGCCAGGTGCGCGCCGCCGACGAGCACCAGGCACCCGGGCTGACCGGAGCGCCGGTCGCGGCGCCACTGCGGCTGCGGGTGGCGCTGCTCGCGGACCTGCCCCAGAC
>JBAQGP010000719.1:0-6003 GCA_049287845.1 Solirubrobacteraceae bacterium
AGCGCGCGCACCCGGTCCGGATGCGCCAGCGCGACGCGCAGCGCCACCGCCCCGCCGAAGGAGGTGCCGTACAACGTGTACGCGTCGATCCCGGCGGCGGCGATCGCCGCCGCCATGGTGTCGGCCATCCCATCCAGTGACGTGGTGTGCGTGTTCTCCGCACTGGCGCCGAAGCCGGGCAGCTCAAACATTGTCACCCGAAAGCGCTCGGCCAGTAGGCGGTGTGCGGGCGACACGTGCAGGCCACCGCCGCCGTGCAGGTAGACGATCGGGTCGCCCTCACCCGCGGCGAGGCACCGAATCGTGAACCCGTCCGCATCCACGCTGTCCTCGGTGAAACCAGCGGCCGCGTCGGACAGTGCTTGGTTAACGGCAGTCATTCCCTCTCCTCTCTCACAACGGCACGGACAGCCGGCGTCTCCGCGGCGAGCTCCGGGAGCGCCTCCGCATCGCCCGACTCGCCCAGGTAGCTGGCGACGAGCAGATCCCGGTCCTGGCGCAGACTCTCCGCCGGACGGTCGAGCACGACCTCGCCATGCGACAGCACATAACCGCGGTCGGCGATCTCCAGCGCCAGCTGGATGTGCTGCTCCACGAGAAGCACCCCGGCGCCGCGCACGTCGGCGAAGCGGCGCACCACCGGGAGGAGATGCTCCACGATCACCGGCGCCAGCCCCAGGCTCAGCTCGTCGAGCAGAAGCAGGCGAGGTGACCGGGCCAGCGCCCGCGCCACCGACAGCATCTGCTGCTCGCCCCCGGACAGCAGGCCGGCCCGGCGGTCGTGCAGATTCCTCAGCGCCGGGAAGTACTCATAGGCGACCGCGGCATCGAGGCGCTCAAGTCGGAAGTGCTCGGCGACGGTCAGGCCGAAGAAGATGCCGCGGCCCTCCAGGACGTGCGCGACGCCGCTGCGCGCCAGCCTGTGCGGGGCTATGCCGGCGATGTCCCGGCCGTCGAAGCTGACGTGCCCGGACATTGGCCGCAGCAGCGCGGAGAGGACCCGCAAGGTCGTCGTTTTGCCCGCGCCGTTGGGCCCCAGGAGGGCCACGACCTCGCCCGCGGCGACCGACAGGGTCATTCCGCGCACGACCGGCGCGCCGTCATAGCCGGCGGTGAGGTCGCTAACCTGCAGTAGCGGCGGCATCAGCGCGTCTCGCTTCCGGCGGTCGGCGCCGCCGAGGTGACCTCGCCCGCCGCCTTGCCGAGGTAGGCCTCGATGACGCGCGGGTCACGCCGCACGGTGTGCGGTGGCGCGCTGGCGATGACGCGGCCGAAGTTGAGCACGACGACCAGGTCGCACACGTTGAGGACGAGGCCCATGTCGTGGTCGACGAGGAGCATCGCGGTCCCCCGGTTGACGATCTCCCGCAGGTGGCGGCCCAGCCGTTGACTCTCGGACGTGTCCAGTCCCGCCGCGGGCTCGTCGAGGCAGACCACGCGCGGCTGGGCCGCCAGCGCCCGCGCCACCCCCACCAGCTTGCGCTGACCCTGGCTCAGGGAGTCCGGGGTGGCATCGGCGACCATGGAGAGGTCGAGGAACGCGAGCGTCTCGTCGACGACGGGGTGGCGGGCGGCGCGGCCGGTGAGCAGCTCGCCGATCGACTCGCGCAGTGACGGCCGCCCCGCCGTCACCGCCAGGTTTTCGCGCACGGTGAGGTCGTCGAACAGCTCGGCTGACTGCCACGTTCGAGCCAGTCCGTGGCGCGCGCGCAGATCCGGGGCGAGGGTAAAGACGTCGGTATCGCCGACCTCCACGGTGCCAGTGGCGGCGGTGAAGCCGGTGATGGCGTCGATGAAGCTCGTCTTGCCCGCGCCGTTGGGACCGATCAGGCCCACCAGCTGGCCCGGGGCGATTTCCAGGCTCACGTCCTCCAGCGCCTGCACCCCGCCGTAGCGGACCGAGACGCTCTGGGCGCGCAGGGCGAGCGTCACGTCTTCTCTACCCCGATGGTGGGGGCTGACGTCTTGTCCCGCTGCGGCGGGGCGACAACGCCGCACAGGCGGCGTGCACCGCTTTGCAGCACGCTTGCCACGCCCTCCGGATGCGTGACCACGGTGATGATCAGCGCCAGGCCGCCGAACATCAGCTCCCAGCTCACCGGCATCCCCGTCCACTTCACGACAGCATGAAAACCGAGGCCCTCGGTGACGAACAGCCCACCGATCAGGGCGCCCGTCACCGTCGTGATCCCGCCGAGGTAGGCGAACGCGACAAAGGTGAACGCGGCCACGATGCCGAACTGGGCTTCGGTCACCGACCCGAAGTTGTAGGCGTACAGGCCGCCGCCCAGGCCCGCCACCATGGAGGAGAACGCGAACGCGGTCAGCTTCACGTTGCGCACGCTGATGCCTGCGGCCGCCGCCGCGCGCTCATTGGAGCGCACCGCCAGCATCTGCTGGCCCACGAGGCTGCGGCGCAGCGTCAGGACCAGCAGCGACACGACGAGCACCACCAGCAGGCAGACGAACCCGAATACCGGGCTGGGCAGCTTGCCGTCCCCGAGCGAGAAGGCGGCGTCGGGTCCGAGGTCCAGCGTAAACAGGTGGGGGGAGGGGACGAGCGAGCCAGCCGGGCCCGAGCCCCACGACGGATTGCCGAAGCCAAAGTTCTGAATCGCGATGGCTGCCGCCATGGTCACGACCGCGAGGTGAACGCCGCGCACACGCAGCGCCGACACCGCGGCGATCACGCCGAATCCGACCGCCGCCAGCGCCCCGATGAGCGGCCCCAGCGGGAACCCGATGCCGGCGTGGAGCGCGAGTTTGGAGACGAGGAACGCACATACGCCGCCGAGCGCCACCTGGACGAGCGACATCTGTCCGACGAAGCCGGTGATGACGACGTAGGAGAGGCAGAACAACATGCCGATGAGCGTGTTGGTCAGTGCCTGCCGGAAGTCGTACGGGAACACGAGGAAGCCCATCACCCCCAACAGCCCGAGCACGACAGCGGGCGCCGCGATGCGGCGCGCCGCCGGTGCCGCCGGGAGCCGGCGCTCGACGATGGTGCCGCGTTGCGGCAGACTGGCGCCCCGCCAGAACATGGCCGCGACGATGATCAGGAAGAAGATGACATCCGAGACGCCGGGGATCTGGGTGCCGCCCCCAACGGTCGGAAACCAGGTCTGCGCCTGTGCGTACAGGACCAGCGATTCGATCACGCCCATTGTCAGCCCCGCCAGCATGGCAATGCCGAACGAGGTGAACCGCGCCAGCAGCGCCGCGGCGAGCGCTGGGACGATCGTCAGCGCGATCGTCACCGAGTCCAGCTGGGTCAACGGGGCCACCATGGCGCCGAATGCCCCCGCCAGAACGGTCATCAGGACGGTGTTGGCCATCGAGAGCCGCGCCGGGGATAGCCCCGACGTTACGGCCACCGTCTCGTTTTCGGCCGCCGCGCGCGTCGCCAGGCCAAAGCGCGTCCACCGGTAGGCGGCGATGAGCACGAGGGTCGCCACGACCACGATTCCGGCCATCATCAGGCGGTCGGCGGGGACGCTGACGCCGAGGATGTGCGCCGAGCTGTGCGACGGCAGGACCGGTGGCGCGGCCTGCCCGCCCGAGCCGAAGCGCATAACGACCGCGGCCTGCAGCGTCAGCAGAAGCCCGAGGGATCCAACAAGCTTGGCCAGCGGGGACGCCTCCCGCAGCGGCCGGAAGATGAGGGACTCGATCACGACGCCCAGCGCGATGCACACGCCGATCGTGATCGCGAACGCGGCGCCGGTCCCCATCGGGCCGCCGAGGCTAAGGCCACTGACGAACAGGTAGCCGCCGGTCCGCAGCCCGTAGAACACGTAGGCGGCGAACATCGCGATGGCGCCCACCGCCAGGTTGATGACGCCCGAGCCGCGGAAGTTGAGCACGACGCCGAGAGCCAAGCCGGCGATCAGTGCGCCCGGCCCCAGCCCGAGGAGCACGAACAGCAGGATCTGGCTCACCGCTCCCGCTCCCTGGCGGGGGGCTGGCGGGGAGCCGAAGCTCCCCGCGCGTCCGTGGCGGTCACCCGCCGATTGGTCCGTTCAGTCCGACCCATTTGCCACCGGTCGCATCCGTCCACTGGCCGTTGCCGTTGTAGGTGTATGCGCGCGCGGCGACCACCCCGAGGGCGGGGAGACCCGGGACCGACCCAAAGTGCAGGTCCGGGGGTCCGAACATCGAGGGCCCGTGGAACGACTTGATCGCAGATTGGAACTCGGAGTCCGTGAAGTTGGCGCCCTTGCCGATCTGGTTGAGCAGCTTGGCATCCGTCATGATCGTGCCGAAGGCGAGCTGCGCGAACGGCGCTGTGTTTGCCGCGCCGTAGGTCTTCATCGCCTCCAGCCACGCCGCCACGTACGGGTCGGCATTGGGGATGTTGCCGCTCTCGTTGGTCCCGATGTACGTCCACTTGGGGAAGTCGCCGAGACTCTTCTGGACGTCCGGGATCAGGCACAGCGACAGCGACAAGACGTGCTTGACCCCCAGCTGCTTGGCGGCGTTGTCGCCGGCGGAACATGCCGCCGTGCTGATCAGGAACATGACGGTGCCATCGGTCGACGTCGCCCGGGCCGCGGTCAGCGGCGTCAGGAGGTCGGTGGTCGCCGAGGCGTAACCCTCCTGGCTGACCTGGATGCCGACGACCTTGGCCAGCTTGAGGAATGTCTTCTCGGCCTGCACGCCCGCGGGATCGTCGCTGGGGTACAGCAGCGACGCGGTCTTGGCGTGCAGGACGGAGTGCAGATAGCCCAGGAAGCCCGGATCGGTGCCGAAGGAGCCGGAGGTCACCTCGTAGGCGTTCTTGGCGGTGGCCGACTCCACTCGCACCGGGTTGTAGCCGATCACCGGTTTACGGCCCTGGAGCGTCTGGTAGAAGGCGCCCGCGCCGACGGTCAGAACGCCCTCGGTGATGAACTTGACGCTCGAGTCGTTGAGCAGCCGTTGGGCGCACGTCTGGCCCTGTACCTCGCCGGAGACGATCGAGCAGGTGTGCAGCACGAGTGGGTGCCCCTGCACGCCACCGAGATCGTTGTTGATGACGTTGATGGCGACGTGGGCGGCGGCGGTGGACTCCGGCGACTGCACGGTCCCGCCGTCATCGTTGACCCAGCCGATGGCGATCGGCGTGCCCGACGCCTTGCCGGCCTTGCCGCCCGTGTAGGGAAGGAACGTCTTGGCCCAGGAGGCCTCCGCCGCGGAGCCGCCCGCGGCCGAGCTCGTGGTGGCGGTCGCCGCCGCGGACGAGGTGGACGTGCTGGAGCTCGCGCTCGAGCTGCTGCTGGTGCTGCTGCTGCTGCCGCAGCCGGCCAGGACGGCAACGGCCGTCACGGCGACGGCACCGGCTCGTAGGCGGCGACGGAACCATCTGGTTGGCACCTGCTCCTCCTCCATCATCGATTGCACGTTGCTTACTGCATCGTCGTGGCGGTTTTGCGCTCCGGCAGCCACGTCCCCATGCCAGTCGCCAGCGTGTTGCGGAGCACGCCAAGTCCCACAAGCTCCAGCTCCACGACGTCTCCGGGCGATAGACGCCGGTCAAGCTCGAATCCGGTGCCGCCGCCGACAGTGCCGCTTCCCAGCAGAGTTCCGGCGACTAGCGGCTCGCCCGCCGAGGCCCATGCGACGAGCTCCGCCACCGACCACAGCATTGAGCCGCTGGTGGCGCTCGACCACAGCTCGCCGTTGACCCGTGCCCGCAGCTCCAGCGCCCCTGGGTCCACCGCGTCGAGCGTCACGATCGCCGGGCCCACCGCGGTGGCAAAGTGCTTGCCCTTTGACGGGCCGAGCCTGCCCGTCATCTCCCGGAACTGGATGTCGCGCGCGCTGAAGTCGTTGAGCAGCGTGAAACCCAGCACGTGGTTCAGCGCCTGCTCCGGGGTCAGGTCGCGCCCGTCGCGCCCGATGACGATCCCCAGCTCCAGCTCGTAGTCCATGTGCTGCGAGTAGTGCGGCCACGCCACCTCGTCGTCGGGGCCGATGATCGCCTGGGCGCTACCCATGTAGGAGACCGGTAGCTCGTAGAGG
>JBAQGP010000720.1:0-9680 GCA_049287845.1 Solirubrobacteraceae bacterium
GCCCGGGCCGGCCGAGCGCCACAGCAGCCACAGCGCCTCGGGGGCGATCGCAAACCCGGCGAAGAAGTGGGTCATCACCGCCAGGGAGGAGAACGCGGCCCACCAGGCAAGGTTGCGGGCCGACGGATCGCGGCAGGCGCGCACGAACCACAGAAACGATGCCCCGCTCAGCGCCGTGAGCAGCATGTAGGCGCGTGCCTCCTGCGAGTACCAGATCAGGAATGGGTTGACCGTCACCAGCGCGGCTGCGATCACCCCCGCCCGGCGTGAGGCCAGCTCGCGCGCGGACAGGTACGCGATCGGCACCAGCGCGACACCGGCCAACATCGAGGGGATGCGAAGCGCGACCTCACCGATGCCGAACCCGTGCGCCCAAGCCCAGACCAGCAGGAAGTACAGCGGTGGCGTCGTCTCGACGTGCCGGACCGAGGTGAGCATCGCCCCAAAGGGGGCGTGCGCCTCGTACGCCGTCAGTGCCTCGTCGGCCCAGAAGCTCTGGTTGTTGATGGTGAGGATCCGGATCACCGTCGCGATCACCACCAGCGCCCACACCGCCCACACATCCGCTGGCACCGCACGCACGCGGGAGGCGACGACCGGCAGCGGCCGCCGCACCGGATACTCGGAGCTGCTCACCGGCACAGCACCGTGCTCAGCGCCTCGACGACGTCGTCCTGGTCTGCCTCGGTCACATTCGGACCCAGTGGCAGGCTCAGCGTGGTCTCGGAGATTCCGGTCGCAACCGGGAAATCCTCGGGACGCAGGTCGTAGGTGTCGCGGTAGAACGGGTGCAGGTGCACGCCGCGGTAGTGCACGCCGGCCCCGATCTTCCGCGCGGTGAGCTCATCGAGCAGCGCGTCGCGCGACAGCGTGGCGTCGGGCGCCAGCCGCACCTGGTAGAGGTGCCGGGCGTGCCGGGTGCCGGGCTCTGGCGGCGGGGGGGTGCTGACCGGCAGGCCGGCGAGCAGTTCGTCGTAGCGGGCCCAGAGCTCCGCGCGCCGGTCAATCCAGCCGTCCAGGCGGGGCAGCTGGTGCAACCCAAGCGAGGCCTGGACGTCGGTCATGTTGAACTTGAAGCCCGGGTTGACCACCTCGTAGTGGCGAAACCCCTGATCCGAGAATCGCTGCCAGGCGCCGAGGCTCAGGCCGTGCAGCGCGAGGCGCTCCACCTCGGCAGCGATCTCCGCGCTATCGGTGGCCAGCGCCCCGCCCTCGATCGTGGTCACGTTCTTGGTCACGTAGAACGAGAACGCCGTTACGTTGCCCAAGGCTCCGATGCGCCGGCCACGCCACTCTGCGCCGAGCGCATGCGCGGCATCTTCGACCACCAACAGGCCATAACGATCGCGGATGGCGTTGACCCGGTCCATGTCGAGCGGCCGACCCGCCAGATGCACGACCATCACCGCGCGCGTGCGAGGCGTGATCGCCGCCTCCACCGCCTCCAGGTCGAGCAGCCCGGTGGCCGGCTCGGAGTCGACCAGCACCGGCGTCGCGCCGGTGTGCTCGACCGCGTTCGCCGATGCCACGAACGTCATCGCCGGCACGATCACCTCGTCACCGGCCCCAATGCCGAGCGCCCGCATCGCCAGAAACAGCGCGGCGGTGCACGAAGACACGCACCGGCACAACGGACCGCCGAGGTACTCCGCCAGCATCGCCTCGAACCGGTGTACCTTCGGGCCCGTCCCCACCCAGCCCGACCGCAGCGAGTCGACGACCTCGGCGATCTCCTCCTCGCCGATCACCGGGCTGCCGAAGATCAAGAAGCTCTCTCGCATGTGCGCGCGCCCCCACGCCAGCGAGCCGCCGGCGCCGGCCCAAGCCGAGGCCGGCAGGCGTTAGGCAGCCTCGCCAATCCGCATAAAATCCGCGTAAAGAACCGTTGGGCAACCGGTTAGGATCCCACGCACGCCGCGTTGACCCGCTCCGCGAGGGACCTTGCGATGTGTGACGGGAGGGGGCCGCTACGGCCGCTGCAACCGATTCTCCTGCACGATCACGCCCCGGATCGCCCGCCCTCCCAGCGGGTCGAGGTGATGCGCGCTCAGGAACATGCCGGTGGTCGGCAGGACGGTGATCAGGACGAACGCCGCCAACGCGAGCGCGGTGGCGCACAGCTTGCGGCTGCCCGACAGCGCGACCAGCGGGAACGCCCAGATCACGTACCAGGGCATCAGCCAGGCGATGCTCGCGACGAGCACCAGCGTCGACCAAGCGGCGCCGGCCAGCCAGTCCCGATTTCGCAGCAACTGGTGGATCGCGACGAGCACCACGGCGACGTCCAGTGCGTGCACGACCGTGGGAACCGCGCCGCCGGCGCCGATCGCGAGCCCAAGCAGGTTCGGCATGCTGAGGCCGGTGATCAGGTCGCTCTGGCCCGACACATTCGGGAGCGTGAGGCCGAACAGCGCCACGCTGGCCGCCACCAGCAGGACCGCCGCCAGCCCCGCCCCGGAGAGCATGCGGCGACGGCGCGGCCCCGTATCGGCGCCGAGCAGCAGGAACGGCAGCAGCAGCACAACCGTGAACTTGACACCGATCGCCGCGACCAGCGCCACCCCTGCCGCGCGGTCTCGCCCGGAGAGCACCAGCGCAATCGCGGCCGCCGACAGCGCCAGCATGAAGAAGTCGTTGTGAAAGCCTCCGAGCGCGTACACCAGGTACAGCGGGTTCGCCGCAACCAGCAGCACTGCGAACCGAGTGTCGCGACCGAGAGCGCACGCGCACCGCGCCAGGACCGCCAGGACCGCCAGGCTCGTGAGCACCGTCACGGTCTTCAGCGCCCAGTAGGCGACCGGCACCGGCAGCCAAGCAAGCGGGTAGCTGACGGCCGTGAACAGCTGCCCGTACGGGCTGTGCCAGTGGTGCCAGGAGCTCAGGAAGAACGCCGGATCGTGCGGCTCGCGCGCGATCGCGTGCGTGTACGGGTTCAGGTGGTGTAGGACCCCGAGCCGCGCGTAGGCCAAGTAGGTGAACAGATCCGACGACTCCAGTGGCGGACTCAACAACAGGATCGCATGCACGACCGCGACGAAGACCACGACTGCCCTCATCGACAGCGCGCGCGACCACAGCAGCGCCGCCGCGTACGCGACCGCCATTGCAACGAGTACTGCGCTCAGCCCGAACTCGAGCGTCTGCCGGTCCTCGGTGATCCGACCGAACGGCCCGTGCAGTGGGCCCGACAGCCAGGCCGGGAACGGCACCCCGCCGCGCGACACCAACAGCGACGGGGCCGCCGCCGCGAACACCACGATCGCCGCGACCCCCGCCAGCAGCCCCAGCAACGCCACATGGCCGGGGACCTTCCCAGCGCCGACGCGTCGCCGCGCCACGCCAACGCACCGACCGAGAGCCGCCCGCCGCTCGAGCGCGAGAACGCCGCCCACCTAAGTCCCACCCGACACAAGCACGGCCGCGCCGCCGGTCTGGCCCGAGGCTTCATGCATTCACGCCGATAATCCCCACGCGACGTTGACGATCGCCGCGCCGCCCGTTGCGATCCGGTTAGACGCCCCGACGCGGTGCCGCCGCACCCGCCCCTGTCTCGAGCGGCACCGATCAGGGCTCATGCCTAATCTCGGCCGATGGGTCCTGCCGCGCTTGATGTGTACGTCAGGACGTTCCTCGCCCGGTGTGTGGCGCTGCTGCCTCCGGGCCGGCCCATGCTCGATGAGCACGGCATCCATGGTCTGCTGCCTTACGGCCGCGACCGGCGTACCCGGTTGCTGGTGACCGATGACCGAGCCCGTGACCTACTGCCGAGGCTGGCAGGAGACGCGCGGTGCGGGATGATCACGGTCTGCGCAGCCGCCGTGCAGTGCGCCGCGCTTCTGGCTGGCAATCCAGCCTGGCAGGCCGGCAACGCGACAGCGATGATCTCGCGGGGCCTCCAGACGGTGCCTGCGGTTGCGCTGCCCTGCGGATTCCACACTGCAACCGGTGCGGCGGCTCGCCGACGACAACCCCGCCGGCGTGCCGCTCACACAGGCAGCCGCCGCCGCGAGCCGAGCGGATCCAGGGATCACCGACCCACAGGCGCTTGCCGATCACCTGCGGTCGCTGCCGCGCGCGTTCGGTCTGTGGGCGGCAGTCGACGATGCCGGCGTGGTGCGCGCCACGCCGGTGTTGACGCCAGCGACGCCGGCCGAGCGCTCTACCTGCGGCTGGGATTTGAGGACGCAACAGCCGTCACCCGCTTCCGCCCATCACCGTGAGCTTGCCACCCGACTCGGGGTCGCGTTCGTGCTCCTCGTCCGCACCAGCAGCGGGGTCGCGACCCGCCTCGCTCGAGATCACCTCGGCGTAACGCTTGCGCCCGCCTTTCCATCGGCACACAAGAGCTCCGGACTCTGGCCGGCGCCGGCGCCGGCGCCCATGTGCTGTCCTTCTGAGGGCGACATAGAGCACTGAAGGCCGTAAGCGCGCCGTCCAGGGTTGGCACGTCGCAGTCAGTGATCACGATCGGACGTTGTTGACGCGTTGCGACCGGGGGGCTCCAGGCCGCGGACCGCGTCGCAGATGCGGAACACTCGTCGGCGTCCGCAGCGGCGGGCGTCTAGCCTCTGGTCAGCCGGAACACGGGATGATCGGGCGCGATCCGGCGGAGTTCGTCGGCCGAGGAGTCGGCCCCGACCCCGCCGAAGAATGCCCCGACCTCGAACTTCCATTTCTTCAAATACGCCCGCAGCAGCGGTGGCTTCTCGTCGTCCGAGAGTTCCACGGCCGTAAATGGCTCCGTCCGCCGACCGACACGCAGCCGGCCCCTTCCGCTTGCACGCAGGTTCTTGACCCACTGCGTGTGACCGCGTGGCGAGACTAGATAGTCGGCGCTTTCGTAGCGGAGCAGGTTCACCGGGGTCCGTCGCCATTCGCCGGACTTGCGGCCGTGCACCTCGAGCACGCGGGAGCCGTACACGCTCACGCCCAGGCGCGTCAGCGCGGCCACAAGCCGGTTGAAAACATTGGTGGTGAACCACCCCGGACGCTGGTAGTGCTCGGCCATCGACACCATTCTGCCACTGCGCATTGCGACCGCGCGACGCGCTCCCGAAGGACTCAGTGAGCTTCCCACGGCGCCATCTCACCCGGGAACCCTGATCGCACCGGGCGACGGAAGGTGCCCAGGCAGCCACGAAGCCGAGGGTGCCGCGGCCGTCCACGCGGTTCCTGTCCAGGACCGGAGTCAGAGCTCGGAGGTTTGCGCAAGTTTTGTTCTCCTTGATCGTTGCAGCATCTGGAGGGCGCAGTTTCCCCGTACGTCAGAGCCCGGGACGCTTGATCAGCGTCCTGGGAGCAGACCCGCGGTCAGAGCCTGCTGGTGCCTGAGCCGGCCGGCAGCGCGACAGGACGCCAGCCCCGCCTACTCCTCGGGCTCAGCTTCGAGCGGCAGGAACCGGACCGCCACCGATCCCGGCCCGCTGAGCTGAACCTCGGCCTCGTAGGCAATTCTCACGCCATCAAGGAATAGACCGCCCGTGCCGATCGCCCAGCCAACCTTGGGAGGATCTTCCGCCGGGTGGAGCCGGTGAAGCTCGCCGCTCCTGAGGTGTTCGACACGGTAGCTACGGTCCATCGGGCAGATCGCTACCCGCGACCACCGCACGCAAGCCAGCCCGAAAAGGTGGTCTTGGGCCGACTCCTAGAAACGGAAGGGCTGGCCAGCGCGCGACTGACCAGCGTCTACTGGGACAGCGCCGCGCGCGCGACGGAGATCCAGCGGAGCACGCCGACTGCCTCGCAACCGCGAGCGGCACCCTCCGCTTCGTTGAGCAGTGACGTTGCAGATTGGCGGTCTCCGTCCTCGGCCGCGAACTCTGCGACCGCAAGCAAGGCGGCCGCGATACCGGGCCGGAAGTCCAGCCTGCGCCGTGTTGCGAGCGACTCGTAGAGCAACTCCCGGGCCTGCGGCCGCTCGCCGCGGGCGGCGTACAGGAAACCGAGGTGGCGGGCGGCGTAGGAGAGAGTGAGCAGATCGTCCGCGCTCCGCGCCAGCTCGTAGGAGCGGTGCAGCGGCTCAAATGCCGCCTCGAGGTCGCCGCCTACAACCTGATGCGCGATACCAATCCAGAGGAGAGCCTCGGCGAGGCCACGCTCGTCGGCGACGCTGCCGTAGAGGTCAGCCGCTCGCTCAAACTGCGCCAGCTCGCTGCGGTCAGCCTCAACGCGTTCCGACCCGGCTAGGAAGCGTGCGTGCGCGAGGCGTCCGCGCGCCATCGAGAGGTCGGCCTCAAGGGAGCTCAGCACCCCTTCTGAGCGCGCGATCGCGCTCTCGTCGCCGCTGAAAGTTGCCTTGTCATAGAGCGAGCGCAGGTCCGCCAGGCGCGAATCGTGGTCTCGGGCATCCACCCGGCAGGATCCTAGACCGACGCACACCGATTCGATCGAAGACGGACCGGCGCGCGAGGTCCACCGCAGGAGTCCGAGAGCCCGTCGAGAGAAACCTCAACCTCGTCCGGGCTGGTCCCGCGGGCCGTTATAACCGGACGGACGCCGGAAGGATTGCCACGCAGCACGAGCAAGAGACTGTGCCTCCCGGCGTAGGCAGTCTGGTTATAGACCACACGAATGTGGTCCACCTCGTCCCATGAGATGAACCGCTGGGCGGTCACCAGCGTGACGCCATCGCCACATCACGAATCGCACCGGGGGGGGAGCCGTCCGACGCCGATGAACCCTCGCGGCGCCGGTTGACAAGCCACGGTGCGGACCATAGGTTTTCCGAAATGCGGAGATGGGGTGCATCCGTCGTTGCGCTTGCCTGGCTTGTGCTCTTGCTTGGGTCCGGAGTGTCTGCCGCTGCCGCCAAGCCCCGGTCGCTGAGCTTCGCGCTCGACGGCTTCCAAACCCAAGCTCCGATCAAGCTCACGGTCGCGATCGAGGACCCGCCGCGGCCGAACATCGTCATGACCTGCCCGTCGAAGTGCGCCGTCCGGTTCGGCCCGGGCACGAGGATCCCCTCGCCGGTGAGCTACCACATCGTCGACGAGACGATCGGCTCGCCGGAGTACGGGGCCTACGTGTCGGCCCTCGGGTCGCCGTACGAGGTCCTGAGCTACGGGGCCTGCCAGCACCCGGACCTGTCAGACAGGCAGAGCAGCTCCTGCGCCGGAACGGCCTCGCGCACAACCGTCGTGCGCGTGCACCTGCAGTACCGCCCGCTGGTCACGCTGGTCGCGACAGGCTCGATCGAGGACATCAGGCCCATCTATTACACCGGCGTGGCGATGGACGCCCAGAACACCAGCAGCAGCGCCGGCGACAGCGCCGATTGCGCCTTCACGATCGATGCGGTCTCGGGCGAGCGGTGCCGCTATCGCCTCGATCAGGGGCCGGTCAGCGTCAGCACCAGCGACGGCGGCGATCTCTATGAGTTCGGCGGCTACGTGAACGGCCCCTGCTCCGGCCAGGAGATCGGCGCGCCATCTCAACATGGGTGCATGTTCACCCTGGGCGCGAGCGATGTCACCATCCAGGCCTCCGTCAGCCCTCCTCCCGACGCCCCGCGCGTCGCTCCGCTGGACTCGAAGCTGCCCACGCCGCCGGGATATCGCTCGCCGTTCGGCCCGCTCCGCTCAGACTTCCAGGCCGACCCGACCAGCCAAGCGCTCGATCAGGTGCTCAGCAACCTCTTCGACTCCCAGTATGGCCCCGGCACGGTGCAGTTTCAGATCTTCGTCTCGCTGGTGAAGGGCTCGGGCCTGATGATCACCGGGACCGGGGGACCGGGGGCTGGTGCGCACGCAGCCGGTCCACCGCTCTTCAGCGGCCGACTCCGGGCAAGCGACGACGAACTCGCGCCCCTCACCATCACGCTGAGCCGGGTGGCGCAGCGGCTGTTCGCAAAGGCCGGACGCCACAGCGTCAGGATCACCGCCACCTACGAGCCGCCGGCGGGGCCCTCGGTGAGTCGTACCCGCACTGGCCGGGTCCGCGGCTAGCCCGCGCACTCGGCGAGTAGGCGCGGGGGGTCCCGGCGCACCAAATCCGCGCTCCTCCTGGATCAGCGCATCGATCGGATCAGACTTCCCGCGTTCCCGGACCCTCTGGCGCGCGTGGCAGACCAAGATCGCGCAACGCCTGCGCCGAGCCCGCGCCACCGTGCAGGTGCAGATCGCGCGTGGCAAGCTCGGACCCGCACCCCTCGAAACCTGACTCCCGGGCGCGGACGAGACAACCAAACCGTGCTCACCCCGGCGGGGACTCCCGATGTGCGCGCGGGGCAGCGTTACGCTGTCCTCGTGGCTGGCTACTTCCTTGTTCGGCAAGCACGAGGGCCGGCCTGGGATTCGTCGCGCGGCCGTCGTGAGCAGTCCGGCTGGGACCAGCACGTTGCGTTCATCGACCGGCTCAGCGAGGACGGCAAGATCGCGCTGGCGGGGCCAGTGGGCGAGATCGACGGGCAGCACGCCGTCCTTGTTGTCCACGCCCCCAGCGAGGACGAGGCCCGCGCCATGTTCGCCGATGATCCCTGGATGGACAGCGTCCTCACCATTGAGAGCGTCGAGCCGTGGACGCTCTGGATCGGCGCAGACAGTCTCCGCGCACCGTAACGAGCGTTGACCCCACCATCGGCGAGCGATCGCGATCCACAGCAATCGGCCGCCTCTCCCTAACGATCGCCACCCGTTCCTCAGCGCATAGGCGTGCGACCTTCGTAATGGCGAAACGAGGCGAGGTCAGCACGCGTTGTGGCTTGAGAGCAGCGCGCCGTCGGGTGCGTAGATGTCAACCGTCCTCGGCGCCTCTCCGTGACGGCCGATGAACAGCGCCACGTTGCTGATGCCGTCGTCCTCGAGTTGGCTGCCGTCATCGAGTGTGAGCTCTACGCGCCCGATCTCGGCGCCGGCCGGGTCGAGGCGGCCGCCGGCGTAGAACGTCTGGCCGCCCCACTGTCCGCAAAGGTGAGCCATGGACGAGATCCCACAGCGGAACGGTCGCGGCGCTTCCCGTTCTCGCTCGGCCGGTCCGTTGCTGCCCCCGGCCACGCCATGGGCGATCCATCGCCTCTCGCTGCGTTCGGCGGCCACCAGCCAGAACCACCGGTTGCCCTTGAGGTCGTCGAAGGTGACCGCGTACAGCCGCCGGTCACCGCTCTCGCGCTCCTTGATCACCGCGATGGCGCCCGGGTCCCGCGCGAACGGTCCGTGCGACGTCAACCTCGCGCGGGGCACCAGCTCCATCGCCCAGTCGACCGCCTCGGGCTCCGGCCTGAAATCAGAGGGAGCGGTCAAGCTGGCAACGACGGCCGCGTGAGGATCGCGTGGCGCCACATCCCAAATGTTGCCCCACCGCGGGCGCACGTTCGTTTGACGATCGGCTGGCGGCGGCGATGGGTGGCAGTTCGAGGTGTTGGAGTCCCCGGGACCTCCCGTCGCTGGCGCGACGTATCGTCTGATGTTGTGCGTGTTGGCTACGCGCTCTGCTTGGGGGTCGTTGCCGTTGCCGTTGCGGCCTGCGGCGGATCGGCCTCGTCGACGGCTGGCCGGATCGGCCCCTCGGCGGGGCGCAGTCAGCTGATGGCCGTCGGCGAGCCGGTTCACGGGCCGGTGGCGGACGTTCTGGGATCAGCGGGCACGCTCGAGCTGAGTGCCGCGGATCCGACGCGTTCGAGTAGTCCGTTGCTGTTCGCCGCGCTGATCCGGACGATCGCGCGGGAGCCGCGCGACGTGTGCTTC
>JBAQGP010000721.1:0-1770 GCA_049287845.1 Solirubrobacteraceae bacterium
GGGAACCTGTACGCGATGTTCGAGGACACGATCACCGAGCAGTTGATCGCCAACAAGCGCCCTGGGACGCTGAAGGTCGTCTTCGACGACCCGGAGGCGTCGACCCCGCTGGGGATGGCCGTCAAGAAGGGCGGTCCGATCGAGTCCCAGCTGCACGGCGCCGTGCAGTGGTATCTCGGGACGGCCCAGTACAAGGCCGATGCCGAGAAGCGGGGCTTCCCGACGTCATCGCTGATCAGCAAGCCGTAGAAGCGGTGTGTGGGCGCCGGCCGCCACGGCCGGCGCCCCTTACGGCAGGAGCGGGTAGCAGGGGATCTGGAGATCGCGCCGGATTGCCACTGGCACGTGGACGGCCACGCACGCGTCGCTGTCTCCGCTCTGGTTGATGCCCCAGCGGCCGCGGGTGTGATGCAGCGCCGTCCACGCTGCCTTGTGAAACACCTTGCACCGCGAGACCCAGCCGTTGGCCGGCTTGAAGAACACGGCGCCCCACAGCTCGTTGACGCTCGAGATGTACACCGCCGCGCACTGCCGGGGCGCCTGTGCTCCCAGCGCCGCGTGCACCAACGGGTCCTTGTCGGCGCCGCTCACGCCCACGCGCGCCAGCGCGGCCGCCGGCACGGCCAGCAGCGCCACGGCCCCCAGAGCCAACAGGCAACGCCTCATGCCAGGGCACCCTAGACCAACCCGCGGACTCCCCGCGTCCGCCGCGCCCGCTACGTGAAGTTCCAGAAGCGCTGCCGCCCCGGCGCGCTGGCGAGCTTGAACGTCTCAGAGCCCTTGTGCGTGAACGGGTTGGGCCCGCGCGTGTAGTGCAGCGTCATCCGCGTGAACACAGCTTGCCGGGCTTGGGATGGCGCCCCGCCCTGCCGGGGCCGGCCAAGAAGCCGCTGCCGTCGCCCGAGTAGACGATCTGCTCCGGGCCCACGAGCACGTTCCTGCCCTGCTTCACAGTGCCGCCGTCGGTGACGGCCCCGGGCAGCGCCGCAGCGCTGGCGGCCGCGGTGACCACCAGCGCGACGGGAATCGCGAGCACCGAGGCAGCGCACCGCATGGGGGCCGAACATACCGTTTTCATGGCACGACGGGCAGTTCTCAGGCCGCGCAAGGGCGCGTCGGCGAAGGTCAGGGCGCGGCGAGCAACTGCTCCACCGGTACGCCCCGGGCCTGCTCGGACAGGAAGCTCTCGTTGGAGGTGTTCTCCAGCAGCCGGCGGACCAGGTAGGCCATCCCGGCGACGAGGTCGCCGACGGGGCAGTAGGTGCGCACCCGGTGGCCGCACACGGCCAGCGCATGCTGGAGTTCATCACCCAGGCCGCGCAGCACTTGGAGTTCGAGATCGCGGTCATCGCCGCCGGCCACCCGGTTACAGGCGATCGCGTGGGCGACCGAGCGCAGGTTGTGCGACGCCACCGCCACCCGCAGCGCCGGCCGCGCGCCGAGCAGCTCCCGTGTGAGCGCCTCGAAGTTGCGGTCGCACTCGTGCTTGTCCTGGAACACCGGCACCTCCCAGCCATGCTGGCGTGCCTGGACCAGCTCGTGGTCCCAGTAGGCGCCCTTGACCAGACGCACCGTCAGCGGCGGCACGCGCGGCGTCTCCCGAGCCCAGGCGATGACGCGCTGCGCCTGATCGGGGGAGTCGCGCAGGTAGGCTTGGAGCACGAGGCCCGCCGAGGGCCCCTGACGGAACGCGTCCTCGTCGAGGAGGTCGAGCACGAGGTCCAGCACCGCCTCGCGGGAGTCCAGGGACTCCATGTCGATGTGCAGGTG
>JBAQGP010000722.1:0-1500 GCA_049287845.1 Solirubrobacteraceae bacterium
ACCGAGGCCATAGCGGAGCTCGAGCACGCGACGTTCGCGATAGCTGAGGTTCTCCAGGGCCTCGCGCAGCGCCTCCTTGGTGAGGATCTCAGCGGCGCGCTCGTACGGGGACTCGGCGCGCTCATCAGCGATGAACTGGCCGAACTCGGACTCCTCCTCGTCACCCACCGGCTTCTCCAGCGAGACCGGTGCCTGAGCCGAGCGCTTGATCGACTCGACCTCCTCGGGCTCGATCCCAGTGACCTCGGCGATCTCCTCGGCCGTCGGCTCTCGGCCAAGCTCGGTCACCAGCTTGCGCTCGGCACGACCGATCTTGTTGAGCTTCTCCACCACGTGCACCGGGATGCGGATCGTGCGGGCCTTGTCGGCGAGCGCACGGGCGATCGCCTGACGGATCCACCAGGTGGCGTACGTGGAGAACTTGAATCCCTTGCGGTAGTCGAACTTCTCCGCGGCGCGGACCAGTCCGAGCGTCCCCTCCTGGATGAGGTCCAGGAACGGCAGCCCCTGGTTGCGGTAGTTCTTCGCGATCGACACGACCAGGCGGAGGTTGGACTCCACCATCTTCTGCTTGGCATCGAGGTCGCCGCGCTCGATCCGCTTGGCCAGGTCGACCTCCTCCTGGGCGGTGAGCAGGCGGACCTTTCCGATGTCCTTGAGGAACAGCTGGAGCGAGTCGGTCGTCATGTCCGGCTTGAGATCCAGCGCCGTCTTGGCCTTGCGCCGGCCACGCTTGTCGGGCGCGCGCTCGACCTCGGTGGCCGCGAGGGCCGGGTCCACTTCCTCCACCAGCTCGATCTCCGCGCGTTCGAGGAAGCCGTGGAGCTCCTCGACGTCAGCCTCGTCCAGATCCAGCTCCGAGATCGCTCCGGCGATCTCCGAGTAGGTCAGGACCCCAAGCTGCTGGCCGCGGTTGACGAGGCCCTTGATCTCTTCCAGTTCCTGCAGTTCCGCTACAGACATCTGATTCCGTTTCCGTCGTTGGCGGCGACACGCCAGCGGGGCCGTCGCAGTACAAGGAAAACGCGGTAAAAGCGCCCTATCAGGGCGCAGGCCCGCTACTTAACCATACGGCCCGACTATAGTCACTATATTTTGTGAAGTCAATCCGCGGAAGGCCTGAGCAGGCCCAGCTGAAGCGCCGTTTGGCGAGCCGTGGTCGCACGGGCGGCTTCTCTTTGTCTTTAGATCTATACCTCGGACGGTCCGCGTCGTTTCTAAGATAGAACGAAATTTTTGGCGTGCCGCGGATTTTCCGGCCGGTGCGCCATGATGGGGCCGCATGACCAATGAGCCCAAGCCTGGAGTGATCGGGTCCCTCCCGCGGAGCCGGCCCCATCGGCGCAGCGACAAACGACCTTCCCCGGCCGGCGCGCCGCCCCTCGACACGCCGGCTCCGAAGCCCGCGGTCGCGAAGGCCGCGGACCCGCCGAAGGCACGGTCGAGCAAGCCGTCGACCGCGCGAGCGAAGTCGGTCGCCGCCACCAGCGCGGCCGCGAA
>JBAQGP010000723.1:0-2193 GCA_049287845.1 Solirubrobacteraceae bacterium
ATGCGCGATCACGCCGGCGTCGTCTCCCGTGCCCGCTCGACCGCCTCCAGCACGCGCGCGGGCGTGACTGGTGTGGCGTCAATGCGCGCCCCGAGCGGGCGCAACGCGTCGTTGACGGCGCCGACGAGCGCCGCGAAGGCGCCGGCGAAGCCGGACTCGCCGGCGCCCTTGACCCCCATCGGGGTAAACGGGCTCGGCGTCACCTGGTGCCCCACCTCCAGCTGCGGGATGTCGCTGGCGCGCGGGAGCAAATAGGTCTTGAACGCGTCACTGAGTAGCCGGCCGTCGGCGTCGTGGACGAGCTCTTCGGTCAGCGCGGCCCCGACGCCCATCACGATCCCGCCGGTGAACTGGCCCGCCACCAGCCTCGGGTTGATGATCGTGCCGCAGTCGTGGATGGCGATATGCCGCGTCAGCACCGCGATGCCGGTCTCGGTATCGACCTCCACGACGGCGAGGTGCAGCCCGTTCGAAAACGATGCGAAGGGTTGGATGTGCCCGTGCTCGTCGGGGAGGTGACGGATGTTCGGCGGCTTGTACGTGCGCGTCGCTTCCAGGGTCGGGTCGATCCCGAGTGCGAGCACGTATCCGAGCGAATAGGCACTGTGCGCGACCGCGGCGATCGGCACTGCCTTGCCGCTGTCGCCCGCGACCGAGGCCATGCCGCTTGTCAGGATGATCGTGTCCGGCTGGCAATGGAGCATCGCGCCTGCGATCACGCGGAGCTTGGCCGCGACGTCGTCGGCGGCCAGTGCGGCCGCGCCGCCGCCGGCGAGCAGTCCGCGGCTGCTCAGGTTCCCATACCCGTACGGCGTGCGCTCGGTGTCGCCCTGCACGACCTCCACCTGCTCGAGCCCGACACCGAGGCGCTCGGCGACGATCTGGGCGATCCCCGTCTCGTTGCCGCCACCCGGCGAGGTGACCCCCGTCAGCACGGTCACCTCCCCGGACGGGTTCATCCTCACCGTGGATGTGTCGTAGCCGCCGACGAGCGCGCCGGGGATGTCGGCACCCTCGGGCATCAGCTCGAACCCGGCGCCGATCCCCAGGTAGCGCCCCACCGCGCGCAACTCGGACTGCCGCTCGCGCACCGCGGGGTAATCCAGGCGCGCCAGCGCCTTGTCGAGCAACCCGTGGTAGTCGCCGCTGTCGAGGACGAGGCCGGATGCCGTGGCGAACGGGAACTGGTCGGCCCTGATCCAGTTGCGTCGTCGCACCTCGAGGGGATCGAGGCCGGTGGCGCCCGCGACGAGGTCCATGATCCGCTCCATCACGAGGGCCGGCGCGTCCTTGCCGAACGGCCGCGCGCCCGCCCACGGCGACTTGTTGGTGACGATGACCTGGTAGTGCACCTGACACACGGGAATGTCATAACCGGTCGGAAAGGCAAGCGACCCGACGAACGCCATCCCCCATCCTGGGCCGGCGGCGACCGCGCCGTGGTCGGCGAGCATCCTTGTCTGCACCCCCAGCACGCGGCCGTCGTCGTCGTGCGCAGCGCGCCAGCGGTGGATCATCTGCTTGCCGGACGCCAGCATGCACTCCTCGCGCGACTCAAACCATCTCACCGGCCGCCCCAGGCGCCGGGCCAGCACCGCCACCAGCACCTCCTCAGGATGACCGTGCATCTTGAGCCCGAACGCGCCGCCGGCGGGCGGAGCGATCACGTGGATCTGACTCTCGTGCAGCCGTAGCGCGTGGGCGAGGATCCATCGCTGAGGATGTGGGTTCTGCGTCGTTCCGTACCACGTGAGCCGCTGATCAGGCTCGCTCCACTGCGCCAGGTAGCACCGGGTCTCCATCGGCGCCGAGGTCGAGCGGCCGATGTGGATCTCGCCCTCGAGCACGTGAGGCGCGATGCGCGCTACGGCGTCGAAGTCCCCGTCGCCCACCGTGCCGGCGATCATCACGTTCGAGCTCCACCCGTCGTAGAGCCGCGGCGCATCTTCGGCGAGCGCTGACTCGACGTCGAGCACCGGCGGGAGTGGCTCGTAGCCGACCTTGACTAACCCCGCCGCGGCGCGGGCGTCCGCGGCGGTCTCGGCGACCACAGCGGCCACCGGCTGACCGGCGTAGACGACCTTGCCGAGCGCCAGGCAGCGCACCTCGCCGTGCTGGCCGCCGAGTCCCGCGGGATCCAGGTTATGGGGAATCGGTCCGGAATCGGCGGCGGCGCACTCGCCCGTCAGGACC
>JBAQGP010000724.1:0-4097 GCA_049287845.1 Solirubrobacteraceae bacterium
CGACCGCCACCGCCGGCACGAGAAAGGTCCAGGCAGACACGCGCGTCGACGGCCAGCGGCTCAGGGCGGCGTTGAAGCCGACGTAGACCAGCACCTGGCCACCGAGGATGAGGTAGGCCAGTTGCGCCAGGAGTACGGGCCGGCCCCAATCGGTGCTGCCGCCGGCGAGCAGCACCAACGGGATCAGCGGGATCCCGCCGGCCAGGAACTGCGCCGCGGTGATGCCGGCGATGTCGAGGTCCGGCTCGCGCTCGGTGAGCACGCGCATACCCAGCCCGCCGCCCGCCCAGCCCAGCGCGCCCAGCAGTGCGAGGCCCAGGCCGATCGCCAGCCGCGAGCCGTGCGCGATGTTCCCCGGGTCCGCGAACACCACCAGCAGCACGCCGCCGAACCCGATGACCAGCCCCGCCGCGCGCAGCCGCGTGATCGTCTCGGCCAGCGCGAAGCGCGCGATGATCGCGACGAAGAACGGCGCCGAGTTGGCCAGCACGGCGGCCACCGCCGCCCCCGCGCGGTCGGTGCCGACACTGATGCCGACCTGTGTCAGCGTCGTGTTGCCAAACCCGATGGCCAATGCCCACAGCCACAACCGCCGCGTCCGCGGCAGCCGGCTGCCGATCAACGGCAGCATCGCGGTCAGGGCCACGCCGCCCACCAGCGCGCGCAACGTCGCGATCATGATCGGCGACGTGTGATGCAACGCCGAATCCGTGACCGGGTACACCACGCCGGCCGCCGTCATCGACACCGCCAGGATCAGCGGAACCGGCAGTCGCCGCTGATGAGGGGCCGCGCGCACCACCCCCACCCATATCACCACGCGATCGTGATTGCGAGCGGTCCTGCGCGGCTCACCCCGTCACCGTGACGGGTTGCTTGACCACCGCGCCTGGTCCGCGCTGCCGCTGCGCGTCTCTAATCGCCGCGAGCGGACCAGTAGGCCTCGGCCTCGGCCTCCATCACCGCCAGACGGCTGTAATAGTCGGGGAACTCGTCGAGATGCGCGCGCGCGATCTTGGCGGTCATCACGACATCGTCGCCGGTGACATCCGTCTCCTGCTCCTGGGTGCCGTGCTCGAGCTCGACATCCATCCCCATGCGAAACTGCTCGGCGTCAAACCGCGATCGGGCCCAATCGATCCCGATCTGTTCGCCCGCGGCGCGCGCCTGCTCGACGGTGAAGACCTGCTTCTCGCTCATGGGCAAACGGTAGCGCGTGTGTTCCGCGTGCCGGGCCACCGGCGGCGTCGCGGTGTCAGTGTCCCGGCACGACGTCGGCCGCGACGGCCATGATCTCGCTGAACTGCGTGGAACCCAGAATCGCGGCGCTCGCGCCGGCTCCGATCGTCGTCACCACGAGCAGCCGCATGACCGTTCCGGGCAGGATCGCCAGGACGATCGGGTGCACGAAGACGGCACCGTCCAGCAGTCCCAGCGCCACGCTGACGAGACCCACCCAGATCGCGGCGGCGAGGTGGAGGTTGCGCGGGCCGCGGCGCATCACCGCGACGCCGGCCGCGAGGAAGATGATCACGTCGACTCCCACGATCCACGTCCCCGGGGAGGCATACGCGTCCAGCGCGAACGCGAGCGCGACCACGGTGCCGGCGCCGGCCGCGACCAGCGCGAGGGCCAGGGCCCAGGAGCGGACGAGATCGGGGCGGCGCCTGAGTAAAGCGAGCGCGGCTGTGGCCAACCACCCCGCGAGCGCCAGCAGCCACAGCCACAGCGGCGGATCCGGAAAGCGGCGTAGCTTGCCTGACATCACTCCCCGGTGGCCGTCGATGCTCAGCGGCACCCTCCAGACCCCCGCACTCAGACCCGGCGGGAGCCCCTGCACCCGCGCGTCATGCCACATCACCGCGTGGCGGCCGCGCTGCAGCCGCCAGTGGGGCGCGGGCGCGTTCACCGCCTGACCTTTGTCCACCAAATGCATGGCGCGGGCGGTGGGTGACGCGCCGTTGAGCCATAGCCCCGCCCCGTCGAGGCGGATGACCGGTTCGCCGAGGTAGCCGAGCACCACGACCACGTGGCCGGGCCTCAGGGTCAGGCTCAGGCCGTGATCGCTCTGGTAGATCTGCGCCGAGTAGGCGCGGGTGAGCGGATGAGCGACGCTGGCTCGGTAGTCGACGGCGACCGTGCCCGAGCGCAGGTGCCCTGATGCGGCGCCGGCACCGGCCAGGCACGCCACGGCCACCCCCGCGGTGACGCCGATCCTCACGGCACCGCGGGCTCGAGCAGCTCGGCGTTCGAGGTCTCCGGTGGCGTGCCGTAGACGTAGACCAGCAGGTCCTCGTCCTGGTGGTTGACGCTCTGCAGCGCAGTGCCGGGATCGATCCGGATGGCCCCGCCGCGCGACACGTCCTGACGCATCGGCGGCTCCCCGACGTACATCGAGAGCGTGCCATCCAGCACGACGAAGGTCTCCTCCTGGAGCGGGTGGCGGTGGCGCCGGCCCTTGGCACCGGGCTCATAGCGCCAAAGGCTGGCGCGCATGTAGGCGAAGCGCTCGAGCTCGATCAGCTCGGCGACGTGGCGTGCCGGCTCCCCCTCCTCGTGGGGGCGAGTGATCCACTGCAGCTCGTCGGGGCGCGTGACCCGGTAGGTCATGCGCGGACCGTAGCGCGATCAGAAGTCCTTGTCGGCGGTGCCGCTCTCGCTCACGGCGGTCGTGCTCATGGCGTTGCCGGCGGGGTCGGTCACCGTGGACGACGGCGTCCAGATCATGGTGCCCGTCGAGGCGGCGGTCCCCGCGGTCGCGCTCGGAGTGCCGAGTGTGAGGGTGATGGCGGTCCCGCTCAGCGCCATCGTCGCCGGCGTGCCCGACGCGCCGAAGGTGGTCGTCTTGGACACGTAATCCTTGCGGCCGAGGTCGATCGTGCCAAGGGGCAGCTGGGCCATCGTCGAGGCGTTGAGCACGTCCAGCTTGTCGTCGGTGGAGGCCCCTCCGTCGATGATGTTCACGACCACGGTCTGAGAGCTGCCGTCCCATCCTGCCAGGACGGTGTCGGGATCGATCGTCTTGGTGTAGGTGAACGTCACCGTGTCCCCCAGCTCGGGCTTTCCGGCGGTGCCGCCGGAGACGTTCGCGGTCTGGATGTCGCTGGCGCGAGGCGCGGTGTTGTCGACCGTGACCGAGTAGGTCGAGGTCGTCGCGGTGCCGGCGGAGTCGGTGAGCTTGACGGTGAAGGAGTCGCTGCCCGCGGACAGGGTGCTCTTGGCGGTGAGCTGCGCGCTGCGGTAGTTGTAGCTCTGGCCGTCGATGGTGTAGCTGCCCCAGCTCATCGCCGCCGCTGTCTGGCCCGTCGTGATCGTGCTGACGTCGGCGCTCAGGCTGCCCAGTCCGGCCGGAGGCGTGCCGGAGCCGGCCACAGCGGCGTAGACGTAGTAGGTGCCGCCCTTCTTGATGGCACGCGAGATGCCGCCGGCGGACTTCGCGATCACGGCCCCGGAGACGACCGGGCGGTTGACGGTCAAGCTCGCCGACGCGGAGTCCCCCTGGCTGCCCACGGCGTAGATCGCGTGGGTGCCCTGGGCGGTGCCCGCGGGAAGGGTGATGGTGGCGGTGGCCGCGCCGCCGGCGGGAATCGAGGTCGGCGAGAGCGTGCTCGTCAGCGTCGTCCCGGAGGCGCTGTCGAGCTTGAAGGTCACCGTCTGGCCGGCGGTGTAGCCGCTCAGCGACGCGCTCACGGTTGCCGGCAGGCTCGTCACCGTCGTCGCGGAGGTGATGCTGAGCCCCGGGGCCTCGACAGTGACGGCAGCGCTCGCGGCGCTCTCGGTGCCCAGCCACGAGTACAGAAGCGGCGTCACGGTGTAGGTCCAGGTTCCGGCCGGAACCGCTGACTCCGTGCAGGACAGGACGGCGATCGTCCCCGAGCATCCCGAGCCGACTGTCTGCGCGACGTGCCCGGCGCTGTAGCGCTTGACGGCGTAGCCGGTGACGCTCTGACCCAGCAGCGTGCCCCCTGACCAATTGACGGTCACGTTGTGGCCCGTGGCGCTCACCGCGGGCGCCGAACCGGCCGGCATGCTCGCGGCCTGCGCCTGCCCGGAGGCGCTGGCGTTGCCCGACCAGGCGGCGGACGCCATGCCGGGGC
>JBAQGP010000725.1:0-1941 GCA_049287845.1 Solirubrobacteraceae bacterium
GACGAGATCGGCGCGTTCTCGTTTGCCACGGTCGCCGACCAGGTGGCCTCCTACGGCCGCCCGCTGGCCACCGACGTCGTGCGGGCGGTGATCCTGTCGCGCGTCAACGGCATGCTCAAGGCGGGCGTCGGCGTCCGGCGCGAGCTCATCGAGGCGCTCGTCGCCCTGCTCAACCGCGGGATCCACCCCGTGGTCCGGATGGTGGGCTCGGTGGGCCAGGGCGACCTGTCGGAAATGGCTGACATCGGCAAGGTTCTGATCGGCCGTGGGTGGGCGGAGTTCGAAGGCGAGGCCCTCCCGGGCGAGCAAGCGCTGGCGCGCGCCGGCCTGCAGCCGATCGCCCTCGGGCCCAAGGAGGCGCTCGGGCTCATCGCCGCCAACGGGGTGACGATGGGGCGGGGATCCCTGGTCCTGGTCGACGCGGCCGATCTCATCGACAGCATGCAGATCGCCGCTGCCCTGAGCTTCGAGGCGTTCGCGGCCAACCTGTCGGTCATCCATCCTGCTGCGGCACGAGCCCGCCCCCACAGCGGCTTGGTGACGGCCATGTCGCGCCTGCGCGACCTCCTGGAGGACTCGGCGCTGTGGCGCCCCGGCGCGGCCCGCAACCTTCAGGACCCGCTGTCGATCCGCTGCGTGCCCCAGACTCACGGCGCCGTCTACGACGCGCTGAGCGTGACACGCGGGCTGATGGAGATCGAACTCAACTCCGCCGCCGACAATCCGCTGGTGCTGGTGGATGAGGAGGCGATCGTCTCCGTGGGCAACTTCGACGTGACGTCGCTGGCGATGGCCTTCGACTACATCCGCCTGGGCATCGCGCACGCCGCGCACGTGGCCAATGAGCGGGTGCAGAAGCTGCTGTGGCAGCACTTCTCCGGCCTGCCCACGGGTCTGGCCCGGACCGACGGCTCCACCGGGGGCCTGCGGCCGCTCGGGCGGTCATTCTCCGCGCTGGCCTCTGAGGCGCGGTTCCTCGCCAACCCGGTGTCCCTGGACTACCGGGGACAGCTCGCCGAGGGCGTGGAGGATCACGCGTCGATGGCCCCACTGGCCGTCAGCACGACCTCGAACCTGGTCAGCCTCGCCCACCGGCTCGTCGCGCTCGAGCTGATCATCGCGGCGCAGGCCGTGGATCTCCGTGGCGGCCCCGAGCAGCTGGGGGGCGGTACGGGACGCGCGTATTCGCTGGTGCGCGAGTACGCCGGCACGCTCACCGACGAGACCGAGTGGAACGCCGACGTCGAGGGGCTGTCGCGTTTCGTCGGTGACGGCGGCCTGGGGTTGCGCGTCGCCCGCGTCGCCGGCGCGCGCCCGGCGCTGTCCGAACACGAGCCGCCGGGGATCTAGGCAGTCTTGCCGTCCGGGGCCCTCGAGCGCGCGGTCGATCTGCTGCACCACATCGGTCGCCAGCGGGCGGGCCCGACTGTGGCCGAGCTGGCCGTCGAGGCGGGGATGCCGACCAGCACCGCGTATCGGTTGCTGGCCGAGCTCGAGCAGCACGGCCTCGTGTCGCGCGGGTCCGACAGCACCGTGGCGCTGGGGACGCGGCTGGTCGCGCTCGGGCGCACCGCGGAGGCGGGCCTGCACGAGCGGCTGGTGGCGCCGGCGACGTGGGTCATGGATGAGCTGTCTGACGCGGTGGGGGAGACGGTGATCCTCACCGCGCCGTGCGCGCTGGAGGCGATCGTGCTCCACGTGGTGGAGGCCGAGCGCCACTCGGTGCGCCTCTCCTACACCCTGTTCCGGCGCGGACCGCTGCACCGGGGCGCGTCGGGGAAGATCCTGGCGGCGTTCCTGGACCCGGCCGAGCGCCGGCGCCTGGTCGACGCGGTCGCGACTCCCGGCCTGGAGGCCGAGCTCGACGAGATCCGGCGCGATGGGATCGCCGTCACCGTGGCCGAGCTCGACGACGGGGCCGCCGCGGTCGCGGCGCCGATC
>JBAQGP010000726.1:0-2193 GCA_049287845.1 Solirubrobacteraceae bacterium
ATCTCGGTGAGCGGCTCGCGAGCCGCGGCCAGCGCCTCGTACAGCGGCCCGTGGCGCAGCTCCAGCACGTCGCCGAGCAGGACCAGGCGGTCACAGCCTCGCAGCGCCGACAGCAGCGGGGCCCGCCGGCGACGGTCGCGCAGCACGTCGGTGGCGGCATGGGTGCCGAAATGCAGATCGGAGAGGACCAGCGTGCGCACGGCCCGGCCCCCGGCCTAATGGTCGCTCGCGTCCACTTGGCGTCTACGCCGCGGCGGCGTCTACGCCGCGGCGGCCGGTGGCGCCTGGCGGATCTTCTTGGGGAGCATGAAGCGCACGTCCTCGCGGACCACCTCGAGCTCGCGCACGTCGGCGGTGCCCCGGTCGCGGAAGAACTGGACCAGGCGCTGGACCAGCTCCTCGGGCGCCGAGGCGCCGGAGGTGATCCCGACGACCTGCTTGTCCTCCAGCCACTCCTCGCGCACCTGGCCCTCGTTGTCGATCAGGTGGCTGTCGGCACCGAGCTCACGGGCCACCTCGACCAGCCGGTTGGAGTTGGAGGAGTTGCCCGAGCCGATCACGAGCACCAGGTCTGACTGCTGGGCCAGCTGCTTGACGGCCGCCTGGCGGTTGGTGGTCGCGTAGCAGATGTCATCGGTGCGCGGACCGACGATGGCCGGGAACCGCTCACGCAGGCGGTTGATGATGGTGCGGGTCTCGTCGACCGACAGCGTCGTCTGGGAGATGTAGGCGACCTTCTGGGGATCGCGGACCTGCAACGTGTCGACCCCGGCCTCGTCCTCGATGAGGACGATGTGCTCGGGCGCCTCCCCCATGGTGCCCTCGACCTCTTCGTGGCCGGCGTGGCCGATGAGCACGATCGTGTACCCCTCGGCGGCGAACTTCAGGGCTTCGCGGTGCACCTTGGTGACCAGCGGGCAGGTGGCGTCGATGGTGTGCAACCGGCGCGCCTGGGCGTTGGCATGGACGCTCGGCGCGACCCCGTGGGCCGAGAACACCACCGTGGCGCCCTCGGGCACCTCGGTCTCGGCGTCGACGAACACCGCCCCGCGGTCGCGCAGCTGCTCGACCACGTGCTTGTTGTGGACGATCTCCTTGCGGACGTAGACGGGAGCCCCGTGGAGCTCCAGGGCGCGCTCGACGGTCTGCACCGCGCGGTCGACGCCGGCGCAGTACCCGCGTGGCGCCGCGAGCAGCAGGGTTTGTGGGACATGTCCCATCCAGGCGAGTCTAGAAGGTCGATTGCGCGGTCGCCGGAGCCCGGGATCGGACTTCGGACGGCTGCGCGCCAGGGTCAGTCGTTGGCGGTGACCGCTTCGAGCAGATCGGCGAACTGGCGGCGGGCCGCCTCGCGGCGCGCCGGGATGAACTCCGACGGGATCTCATCGGCGGGGGCCTCGTAGCCGCGCAGCACCTGGCGCGCCACCGAGGCACGGTGGACCTCATCGGGCCCGTCGTAGATGCGGGCGGCCCGCGCGTAGCGGTACATCGCCTCCAGCGGCAGGTCGGTGGAGTAGCCGAGGCCTCCGTGAGCCTGGAGCGCGCGGTCCACGACGTCGTGCAGGACCTTGGCGCCGTAGAACTTGATCAGCGCGATGTCCTTGCGGGCCGCCATCACGCCCTGGCTGTCCATCTTCCAGGCCGCGTGCAGCGTCATCAGCCGCGCGGCGGTCATCTCGGCCTCCGAGTCGGCGATCCAGTTCTGGATGGTGCCGTGCTTGCTCAGGGTCGCGCCGTGCGCGTAGCGGTACAGCGAGCGCTCGCACAGCATGTCGAAGGCGCGCCGGGCCACCCCCAGCCACCGCATGCAGTGGTGGATGCGGCCGGGATAGAGCCGCTGCTGGGCGATCAGGAAGCCGGCGCCCTCGGCCCCCAGCAGAGCCGAACCGGGCACGCGGACGTCCTCGTAGCGGATCTCGGCATGGTTGCCGTAGCGGCCGAAGCTCTCGTAGGGGTGCTCCATGGTGGCGACGTCGCGGATGACCTCGACGCCCGGTGTGTCGGTGTCCACCACGAACATCGAGGCGCGGTTGTGGGGCCGCGCCTCGGGGTCGGTGACCGCCATCACGATGAGGAAGTCGGCGATCGAGCCGTTGGAGGTGAACCACTTGTGGCCGTTGATCACCCAGTCCTCGCCGTCGCGCACCGCCCGGGTCCTGAGCAGCGTCGGGTCAGAGCCGGCGCTGTCGGGCT
>JBAQGP010000727.1:0-3085 GCA_049287845.1 Solirubrobacteraceae bacterium
GATCTGGCCCGCCCACCCCCGGGCGCGCGGGCCGGCTGCCGCGATGCAGCGCCACCCAAGCGCCTGCGCCGCCGCCGGCGATGAGCCCCGCCAGCCAGGAGACCTCGTGGCCGTCGAGGACCAGGACGAGGACACCGATCGCGATGACGCCGAGCGGGAGCGTGAGGTGCGCGAGGAGGGCACGGGCGGGAGTCCCGTGATCAGCGCGCAGATCGGTTGGCTGATTGTCCATTCTCATCCACCGGATAATCGACCGTGCGGCGAAATGCCTGAGTCGTGTGCCCCTGGTTTCGTGTGCAGTTGCCAAAGCAACGGCGCAGGAGGCGGCTGACTTGCTGGCCTGGGTCGGATTACTCTCCGGGCTGCGCTGGGGCGTCGGGGGTCATCCCCAGCGCGCGAGAGGCCAGACGGGCGCCCTGGACCAGCGAGTCGAGCTTGGCCCAGGCGATCTGCGGATGAGAGCGGCCGCCAAAGCCGCAATCCGTGCCCGCGACGACGTTCTCCGCGCCGACGGCCTCGGCGTAGCGGACGATCCGCTGCGCCACCAGCTCAGGGTGCTCGACGACGTCGGTGGAGTGGGTGACGACCCCCGGGATGAGGATGCGCCCGGGCGGCAGCTTGACGTCTCGCCAGACCGCCCACTCGTGCTCATGGCGGGCGTTGGCGCCCTCGATGAGGTACGCGTGCGCCTTGACCTCCAGCAGGATGTCGACGAGCTGAGCGAGCTCGATGTCATACGCATGGGGGCCGTGCCAGCTGCCCCAGCACATGTGGTAGCGGATGCGGGCCTCGGGGATGTTGCGCAGGGCGTGATTCAGCGCCTGCACGCGGACCCGGCACCGGTCCCGGAAGGCCTCCAGGCCCATGTCGATCCCGATCCGGTCCCACAGGGCCGGAAGCCACGCGTCGTCGACCTGGAGGACCAGCCCGGACTGCGCGATCAGCTCGTACTCCTCGCGCAACGCCTCGGCCAGCGCGTAGAGGTACTCCTCGTCGTCGCCGTAGTGCGCGTCGTCGCGGTAGACCTCGAGACTGGCCGGCGCGGTGGAGGTCAGAAACGCGTCGTCGCCCGGCTCGGCCGCCTGCAGCAGCTCGATCTCGCGGCGCACGGCGTCGTGGCCGCGGTAGCTCACAGGTCCGGTGCACACCCAGCGGACCCGGCGTGTGGTGATCTGGTCGCCGGGGGTGTAGAACAGCGTCCGGCGCTCGGTGGCGTAGCGGTAGAAGTCGGCGAACGCCGCCCGGTCGGCCCCGCGCGCGATGAGCGGCGGCTCGTCGCTGGCGGGCTTGATGGCAAACCCGTCGAAGCGGTCGTCGGCGAAGGACAACCAGTCGCCGCCCTTGGTGTACTCGCCTTCGTTGACGAGGTCCAGGCCCACCTCGCGCTGGCGCGCCACGACCGCTCCCACCGCGGCCTGCAGCTCCGGCTCGCCTGACGGGGGAGGCTCGGTCAGGTGCGGCAGGCTGCCCGCGTGGGTGGTGAGGATGCGGTCGGTGCTCCGTCTCATCAAGTCCGATGCTTTCACATTCACACCTGGGCGTCTGAGGTACCTGTGCCGCGCCCTCACCGGAATCTGAGTCCCCATGCCGGTACACAGATCAGGCTCGTGCCCGATGCGCGCCCGGGGGCTTCGCCCCAAGCTGCAGGGCGCACACGGTGAAGCCCTCCGGCCGCCATACAATCGCGGCCCGGTGACCGAATAGGAGGAGAGGGCAAGATGAGCGACGATCAGGTCAAGTTCACGCTCGGCGAGCACGACATCCCGACGCACTGGGTCAACCTCATGGCCGATCTTCCCGGCGATGGCCCGCCGCCGCTTCACCCCGGGACCAAGGAGCCCGCCGGGCCCGACGACCTGTCGCCGATCTTCCCGATGGCCCTGATCCTCCAGGAGGTCTCGGCCGAGCCTGAGATCGAGATCCCCGAGCCGGTGCGCGACGCCTACAAGCTGTGGCGGCCCACCCCGCTGTTCCGGGCGCACCGGCTGGAGCGCGAGCTCGATACCCCCGCCCACATCTACTACAAGTACGAGGGTGGCTCGCCGCCGGGCTCGCACAAGGCCAATACGGCGGTCGCCCAGGCCTACGAGAACGCCGCCGCCGGGATCAAGAAGCTGACAACCGAGACGGGCGCCGGCCAGTGGGGGTCGGCGCTCGCGTTCGCGTGCCAGATGTTCGGCCTGGAGTGCGAGGTGTGGATGGTCGGCTCCAGCTATGACCAGAAGCCCTACCGCCGGTCGATGATGCAGACGTGGGGCGCGACCGTGCACCGCTCGCCGTCCGACCTCACCGAAGCCGGGCGCGGGCAGAGCCAGCATCCCACCGGCTCGCTGGGCATCGCGATCTCCGAGGCGGTCGAGGTCGCCGCCCAGAATCCCGACGCCAACTACTCGCTGGGCTCGGTGCTCAACCACGTCCTCTTGCACCAGACGGTGATCGGGCAGGAGGCGATCGCCCAGATGGAGATGGCCGGCGAGTACCCGGACATCGTGGTCGGCTGCGTCGGCGGAGGCTCGAACTTCGGCGGCCTGACGTTCCCGTTCCTGCGGCGCAACATCCGGGACGGCGCCACCACGCAGTTCATCGCCGCCGAGCCCGCGGCGTGTCCCACCCTGACCCGCGGCGTCTACGCCTATGACTTCGGCGATACCGCGGGTCTTACGCCGCTGATGCCGATGTACACGCTGGGCCACGACTTCGTGCCACCGCCCGTCCACGCCGGTGGCCTGCGCTACCACGGCGACTCGCCGCTGGTGTGCGCGCTGGTCAAGGCCGGGATGGTGGCGCCCCGGGCCTACCGCCAGAACGAGACGTTCGACGCGGCGGTGCGCTTCGCGCGGACCGAGGGGATCATCCCCGCCCCCGAACCCGCGCACGCCATCCGTGCGGTCATCGAGGAGGCCGAGGCGGCGCGTGACGCGGGCGAGGCGCGGGTGATCCTGTTCGGCCTGTGCGGCCACGGGCACTTCGACCTCAGCGCCTACGACGCCTACCTGGCGGGCGAGCTCGAGGACCCGGAGTTCTCAGACTCCGATATGGAGGCCGCGCTGGCCCGCCTGCCGGAGGCGCCGGCGCTCACCTAGGG
>JBAQGP010000728.1:0-2154 GCA_049287845.1 Solirubrobacteraceae bacterium
CATCCAGCGGGACCCCGACGATCCCCTGCTCCTCCTTGCTCGTCAGTCCCACCTGAACCAGGCGCCCGCCCTTGCGCAGGCTCATCATCGCGGCGCGGACGAGTGATGCCGTGCCCAGACCGCCAAGCGCGACGTCTGCGCCGCCGCTCGTGGCGTCCTTGATCCCCCCGACGACGTCGGTCTCACGGGCGTTGATCGTCAGCGCCGCGCCCTGGCTTTTGGCGGCGTCGAGCTTGCGGTCGTCGATGTCGACGGCGATGACCGCCGCGCCGCTGGCCGCGCCGATCTGGACCGCGGAGAGCCCGATGCCGCCCACGCCGTGCACGGCCAGCCACTCGCCGGCGCGGAGCCTCGCCTGGTGCTGAAGGGCGTGCCAGGCGGTCATGAAACGACAGCCCAGTGCCGCCGCGGCGTCGTAGGAGACGGTCTCGGGCAGCGGGACACAATTGAGGTCGGCGTTGACGATGCGCACGTACTGCGCGTAGCCGCCGTCGTGGGTCATGCCCAGAAACTCCATGGCGTCGCAGAGGTTGCTGCGCCCTTGCCGGCAGTAGTCACACGCGCCGCACGCCTCGTGGAAGGGCACCGCCACCCGGTCGCCGGCGCGGACGGCGGTGACCTCGCTGCCCACCTCGACGACCTCGCCGGCGAACTCGTGGCCCATCGTGATGGGCAGCGGTGGTGCCAGCCCCACCCAGGACCAATCGCCCTGCCAGGTGTGCCAGTCGGTACGGCAGATGCCCTCGACCGCGACCTTGACGATCGCCTCCCGCGGACCGGGCTGCGGCTCGGGCACGTCCTGGATCACAAGGGGTTGCGCGATCTCCACCAGCCGGGCAGCTCTCAACTCATCCTCCTCGCGGTCGCGCACGGTACGGGCGATCGATCGGGCCCGGCCACGCATGTCGGTTTGTGCAGTGTATACGTCGTCGTGGTGCGATGGCGAGCGGTTCGCCGATTCAGCGGTATCGGCGAACGTCAAACGACGGACTGGAGAAGGCGGATTCAGGTGCCGCAGCGGATCTTGGCGGCGGTTAGGCGCGGCCCGCTGGGTGGTCTGCCGTGGGCGTGTGAGCACAACGCGGCGCACATCAACGACGGCTGTGAAGGAGGGGGTGCAGGCGGCCGCGGATCTTGAAGCGGTGGATCTCACACCAGCGCTTAGCGAGATGTGCGATCTGAGGCTTCAACCCGCTTGAGTCTCAGATCGCACCGGCCGCCCGGACGTCATGTGCGATCTGAGGCTTCAACATCGCGGGCGTTCGCTGCCCCGCACCCCGGCCCCCCTCAACCTGTTCATGGCCATCCCGTGGTCCGATGACGGCGAGCTCGAGTTCGCGCCCTCGCCCGCGCGCGCCGGTGACAGCGTCACCTTCGAGGCGGAGCTCGACGTTCTGGTCGTCGTCTCGGCCTGCCCGATGGATCTCAACCCCATCAACGCGACGATGGGGGACATCGGCCTGCGGACGCTGCCGCGCGCCTAGAGCCCCGCGGGGGCGCTGAGCACCGCCTCCAGCTGGCGGACCCCGGTCTCCAGGGACACCAGGTCGATGCGCTCGTGCACGGTGTGCATCCCCTCGCCGTGGGCGCACCCGATGCCGACCGCCGGGATCCCCAGCACCGCGGCGGCGTTGGCGTCCGTCGATCCGGCGCCGAACGCCTCGCCGAGCCCCAGCGACCGCCGGGCGGCCAGCACATCGCGTACCAGTGGATGCGAGGCGGGGATCTGACCTGCCCCGCGGCGCCCCACCACCTCGCACTCCAGCGACAACGGCAGCGCCACCGCCAGGCCGCCCAACCGGGCCTCGAACGCCGAGAGCACCGTGTCCTCGAGCGAGCGCAGCTCCACGAACATCTCGGCCTCCGAGGCGATCGCGTTGACGGCGCCGCCCCCGGACATCCGGCCGACATTGACGCCCTCCTGCACCAGCGCGTCGCCGACCGCGATCAATGCGTGCAGCGCACTGGGCGTTCCCCGATCAC
Source organism: Solirubrobacteraceae bacterium (assembly GCA_049287845.1). Taxonomy (GTDB): domain Bacteria; phylum Actinomycetota; class Thermoleophilia; order Solirubrobacterales; family Solirubrobacteraceae; genus Palsa-465. The sequence continues at coordinate 1,984 of JBAQGP010000728.1, forward strand.
GCCAGGAGTGCCCGCCGGGACCCGAGACCGTCAGCCGTGCCCGCACGCTGCCGACGTGCTCGATGACCACATGATCAAGGCCATGGCCCTCGACCGCGATCACCCGCACCGGCGCGAGGTCTCCGCACACCTGACGCGCCCCGCGCAGATTGCCCAGGCCCTCCTCGCCGA
>JBAQGP010000729.1:0-3865 GCA_049287845.1 Solirubrobacteraceae bacterium
GCGCTAACGAGCTGGACGCGCGCGAACTCCTGGAGGCGCCGCGGGCGCGCGGTGCCTCCCGGCGGGGGTTGTGGCGGATTTTGCAGCTATTTCCTTCAAGATCGGCCACAGGTCGCCGTGGCCACCCGAATCGGCCGAGCCTACGCCGCCGCGCGGCTGTAGAACTCGGCCTCGAGCTCACCCAGCTCGGTCGCCGGCGGATCGCCGTAGAACCACTCCCGCGCGATCCGGTGAAAGTTGCCCGCGGCCTGGAGCTGGGCGATGACCGCCAGCGTGAGCACCTCCATGCGCCGCCCGAAGATGTGGTCGGGCGGGGCGGACTCGTGGCGCAGATAGCCGAAGTACTCCGAGCGCGGGTCGCTCATGTCGATGAGCACCTGGGTCGCGTACTCGGGCGACAGCTCGACCTCGCGGTCGGAGGTGTACCAGGACGTCGCCGCCCGGAAGTGGGCCAGCACGCGGTCGGGGTTGAACTTCTCCGGATCGCGGAAGAAGCCCACCTCGGTGCCCAGCCGCATGATCGTCTCGGTGTCGCCCTCGATGATGGCCCGGGCTACGTTGATCTCCAGCTCCACCGCCCCGGGCGGCATCCGCTTGAACAGGCCGAAATCGAAGAACGCCATGCGTCCGTCGTCGAGCAGCATCGAATTGCCCGGATGAGGGTCGCCGGAGAACTGGCCATGGCGATACAGGCACCCGAAGTAGAAGCGGAAGAGGATCTCGCCGATCCGGTCGCGGTCCGCCTGCGAGTAGCCGCGCAGGTCCTCGAAGCCGGTCCCGCTCACGTACTCGGACACCATGACCCGCTCGCGTGACAGCGAGCCGACCACGTCGGGGATGGCGATGAAGGGATGGCCGCGGAAGATGCGAGCCAGCGAGCGCTGGTTCTGGGCCTCCAGCTCATAGTCGAGCTCCTCCTGGACGCGCGCGCGGATCTCCTCGCCGATGGCCTTGGGATCCAGGCCGGGGGCGATCCGCTTGACCAGCCGCAGGATCAGCCCCAGGTTCTGCATGTCGGCACGGACCGCGGCCGCCACGCCCGGGTACTGGACCTTGACCGCGACGGGTCGCCCGTCGGTGAGCCGGGCGCGGTACACCTGGCCGATCGAGGCGGCGGCGATCGGCTCCTCGTCGAACTCGTCGAAGACGTCGGACAGCCGTTCGCCCAGCTCGTCTTCGATCACCTTGCGCATGTCGCGGAACGTGACCGTCGGCGCGGCATCGCGCAGGACGGCGAGTTTGCGCTGGAACTCCTCCCGGTACTCCTCGGGCACCATCCCGACGTCGAGGAAGGACAGCACCTGTCCGACCTTCATCGCGGCACCCTTCATCGTTCCCAGGGCGGTGACGATCTGCTCGGCGGCCTCGAGCTGGCGGCGCCCGAGAGCCAGCTGGCGCCCTTCTGGCGAGCGACCCACGTTGGCCGCGCGCGTGCCGGCCTCCCTGATCACCTGACCGGCTGCCAGACCTCCGATCCGGGCGGTTCGCCCCACGCGCGAGGTGGGGATCTTGTCCTTCGGCACGGCGGCGCGTCAGTCCCGGCGTATCTGCGAGCCGGGCACGATGTCATCGGATCCATCGGGCCAGCGGACCCAGGCCTTATGGCCGCCGTCGTAATCGTCGCCGAGCAGGATCAGCGTCGCCGGCTCACCCATCGCGGTGCACGACTCGTTGCCCTCGGGGTCGACGCCGCGCCAGATGCGCACGAAGCGGTTGTGCTCCAGCTCGTCGGCGACCGTCGTCGGATCGGTGTGCCCGGGGTGGATTCGCGTGGAGGCCGGCAGGGCCAGCAGCTTGTCCATGATCGAGGTCTTCAGGTCGGCGTAGGTGGTATGTCCGGGCGCCCGGACACCTCCCACCGAGCCCTTGAACAGCGTGTCCCCGGTGAAGACGTCGGTGCCGTCGAAGAGCAGGGACAGCATGCCCGCCGTGTGCCCGGGGGTGTGGATGGCCTCGATCCGCAGCGCGCCGACCTCGATCGTCTCTCCGGGCTGCATCGTCTCGGTCGCGCCCGGAACCTGGTCGCGCTCGAGCGGGTGGATGAGCACCGGGACGCCGGGGAAAGCGCTCTTGACCGTGTCGAGCTCGGCGATGTGGTCGTGGTGGTGATGGGTGAGGAGCACCTGGGTCAGCGTCAGCTGGCCGCGCTTGAGGAACTCCAGCAGCGGCGCCACCGGGCCGCCGGCATCCACCATGACGGCGCTCCCGCCGATCTCATCGCCCACGATGTAGGTGTTCGACAGCCATCCATCGCTCATCGAGCGCTCGACGATCATGTGAGAGAGGCTATCGAGGTAGGCTTGTCCGCAATCATGAGCCTGATTCACACCTGCTACCGGATCACCGACATCGACCGCTCGGTCGCCTTCTACGAGGCACTGGGCTTCCAGGAGCTGCGCCGCGCGCCGATCCGCGATGAGGCGATCAACGTCTTCATGAACCAGCCGGAGGATGGCGACAATCCCCGGCTGGAGCTGACCTTCAACCACGGCCGCACCGAGCCCTACGAGATCGGCACCGGCTACGGCCACATCGCCATCACCTCCGGGGATCTGGATCAGACCCTGGCGAACCTGGCCGAGCAGGGCATCGAGCCCGAGCGCCCGCCGTACACGATCCGCGACGGGGGCAACCGCCTGTGCTTCGTGCGCGATCCCGACGGCTACCGGATCGAGATCATCGAGACGGGCTGAGCGGGGCGATGATCGACACCGCCACGATGGCCAAGCTGCTCGAGCGCTTCGCTCAGGGCGTCGCCGCCCATGATCGGGAGAACCCCGACCACAACAGCTGGGGCATCGGCATGGCCCACTTCGACCTCGAGCGGCTCGGCCTGGACGAGGGCGAGGAGATCCTCCCGGGCATCGTGCTCCAGGCCGACGGCGGCGTGACCGGCAACTTCCGGGTGCTCTGCGACGGCCAGCACGACGGCGCGGGTGAGATGGAGGAGGAGGAGGTCGTGGACGCGGTCGCCTCCGAGGAGATCGGCGAGCCCGTCTACGTCGACGGCCCCGCTGAGCCGATCAGGCCCCCCCTCTAGCGACCGGCCCGCCCCGGCGCGCGGCTCAGGCGACGGCGCGTGCCTCGCGCACCGCCACCCGCTCGGCCAGCCACTGCACGGTGGGGCAGCGCAGCCCGTGCCGCTGGCCGGCGCGCACGACCGCCCCCGCGATGGCGTCGAGCTCGGTGGGCCGCCCGGCCGCGAGGTCGCGCTGCATCGATGAGCCCAGCTCGGCGTGCGCTGAGTCGAGCTCGGCGAGGGTGTCTGACGCCTGCAGCACCGCGCCATCGGCGTTGGCCACCGCCACCGTCTCTGAGACCGCTCCCTCCAGGGCTGAGCGCCAGCGGGGGTCAGAGCGCACGTCGCCGATCGGGCGGTCCGAGGCGCTCGTGGTCAGCGCCAGCGCGCACAGCCGCGCGAGCTTTGACCACATCACCTGCGCCTCGCTGTCGCCGACCCGGGCCTGGAGTCCCGCGCCACGCAGCAGCTCCGCCGTCTCGTCGAGCGCCGGGCCCAGCGACGGCGTCGCGCTGGCCATGTCCACCCGGACCCCGGGGCTGGTCTGCACGATCACGCCCGGGGACGGCCGATCGGACTCGATCCGGATCACCGCGGCCGCCACCCGCTCGGCGCCGAAGCGTCCGCGCAGCAGCTCCAGGTGCTCGAGTCCGTTGAGCAGCGGCACCACCAGCCCCGGTGTCGCGCGCACGCGGTCCAGCGCCGCGGGCAGGCCGATCGCCTTGGTGGCGATGAAGAGCACGTCCAGGGGGTCACCGGCCTCGGTCGCGGTGGCCACCCGCGGACGCGCGCTGAACTCCTCGCCGAGCGCCCGGCTGGACACGCGCAAGCCGGTCTGCCGGAGAG
>JBAQGP010000730.1:0-5522 GCA_049287845.1 Solirubrobacteraceae bacterium
GGCGACGGTTGGCGTTGACGATCGCGCTGCGGCCCACGGATTCGGTGGCGCTCAGCGCGTTCGCCACGGCCGTCTCCACGCCGGGCACGCCGCAGTACGGCCACTACCTGAGCGTCAGCCAGTTCGCACAGCGTTTCGGGGCCACCTCGGCGCAGATCGCCGCCGTGTCGCGCACGCTGCGCGCCGCCGGGCTGAGCGTGGGCGCGGCCACCGCCAACCACCTCTCGATCCCGGTCACCGGTACGGCTGCGCAGGTGCAGAAGGCCTTCTCGGTCTCGGAGTCGCAGGTGACGCTGGCGGGTGGCCGCGTCGCGTTCGCCAACGATCGCGCACCGCTGCTCACATCGTCCATCGCACACGTGGTGCAGGGCGTCATCGGCCTGGACAACCTCAGCGTGCCCCGGCCGCAGGGCCTGAGCAGGGCCCACGCCCTGAGGCTCGGACACGCTCGTCCCCACATCCCCACCGGCGGGCCGCAGCCGTGCGCGAGCGCGACCTCGACTGCGGCCGCGGCAAGCCCCGGCGCCTACACCGCCGACCTCGTCGCCACGGCGTACCAGTTCTCGCCGCTCTACCAGGCCGGCAACCTCGGCCAGGGGCAGACGGTGGCGGTGTTCGAGCAGCAGCCCTATGACCCCGCGGACATCGGTCAGTATCAGGGCTGCTACCAGACCAGCGCAACGGTGACGCCCGTGACGGTCGGGGTCGGACCCGGCGCCGACATTCCCGGCGTCACCGACGACGGGGAGGCGGCGCTGGACATCGAGCAGATCGTCGGGCTGGCGCCCAAGGCCAGCGTCCTGGTCTACCAGGGCGCGCCGACGTCTCAGGGCACGGTGGCGATCATGAATCAGATGGCCTCAGACAACAAGGCCAAGGTCATCTCGAGCTCCTGGGGCGAGTGCGAGTCCGGCAGCGGCGCGTCGGTCATCGGCGCCGATGACACCGCGCTCAAGGAGATGGCGGCGCAGGGACAGTCGTTCTTCATCTCCTCGGGCGACTCGGGCTCGGAGATGTGCTCGCAGCTGGGTGGCGGCGATAACAGTCTCAGCGTCATCACCCCCGGCAGCGACCCGTTCGCCACCGGCGTCGGAGGATCGACCCTGTGGGACGGCGTGAGCAGGGTCTACAGCGGGGGCACCGCCGTGGAGGGCGTCTGGAACGACAGCACCAGCACCAACGGCGCCACCGGCGGAGGGATCTCGACCGCATTCGCGATGCCCGCCTACCAGTCCACGGCCAACGCCGGGCTGGGCGTGGTGGACCCGCACAACAGCGGAGCGCAGTGCGGTTCGACCACACCCTGCCGCGAGGTGCCCGACGTGTCCGCCAACGCGGACCCGAAGACCGGATACGTCGTGTACGTCACCGGGACGGGCGGCCAGAGCTGGACCAGCATCGGCGGGACCAGCGCGGCGGCGCCGCTGTGGGCGGCGTTCACGGCTCTGGTCAACGACAACGCCGCGTGCCGCGGGCAGACGATCGGCTTTGCCAACCCGTCCCTGTATGCGATCGCGGGGAGCGCGTACACGTCCAACTTCCGCGACGTCGCCACCGCCAGCCCCATCTCAGGTGATGCCAGCAACGACTACACCGGCACCAACAGCGGCGAGTACCCGGTCAAGGCGGGCTATGACCTGGCCACCGGCCTCGGCTCCCCGCTGGGCAGCGCCCTGGCCGGCTCGCTGTGCGCGCTGCGCTCGCCGGTCTACAGCGTGAGCGTGGCCAGCCCCGGTAACCAGCTGACGGTGAGGGGCACGGCGGTGAGCGTGGCCGTCCACGGCGCTGACTCCGGCGGCGTGGGCATCAGCTACGCCGCGTCGGGCCTTCCGGCGGGGCTGAGCATCAACCCCAGCACCGGGGTCATCTCGGGCACCGCGACCACCCAGCAGACCGCCACCGTGACCGTGAGCGCCAGCGACGCGTTCACCAACGCCGGGTCGACGGCGTTCACCTGGTCGGTGGTGGTCCCGACCAAGCCGCGGGAGAAGGCGGCGAAGTTCACAGGGCTGGGCAAGGGCAAGCCGAAGCTGACCTTCAGTGTCAATGCCGGCCAGTTCGCTCCGGCGCTGAAGTCGGTTCAGATCAAGCTGCCCGGCGGCCTGAGCTTCGCCAGGAAGGCCAAGTCGCTGGCCAAGGGGATCACGGTCAAGTCCGGGTCCAGGAAGATGAAGTTCGCCGCCAAGGTCAAGGGCGGGGGGCTGCTCATCACCTTCAAGTCCGCGGTGACCAGCGCGTCGGTGACGCTGGTGGGCCCGACGATCACCATCAGCAGATCCGAGGCCAGCAAGATCCGCAGGCACAAGGTCAAGAAGCTGACGATCTCGCTGAAGACGACCGACGCCTCCAACAAGACGACGAGCTTCAGCGTCGCCTTCAAGAAGCCCAAGTAGGCACTCGTGGGTGAGACCGGCGCCGGCGTCTGACGCCGGCGCCGGCGCACGGCACCGACGCGCCGCAGTCATGGGCCGGCGGCGCCATCACCCAGCCGCTCATCGAGTGGGTTGACCGGCCGTTATTCCAGCAGGCCGAAGAGATTCAGGGGCACGCGCCCGGGTAGACTGGATCCGCTGGTGGTAACGCGGGGACGCTGAGGGCCGGGAGGCCTGACCCGACGTCAGGAGACGCTGTCTATACTCATGCGCCCACTGCGGGCCCACCTGCGCTGGATTCCCGCCGCACGCGGCGGGTTTTTCTCGTCTACAGATTGCCCCAAACACAGGTCTGATCGCTATGCCCAAGGACGTCATTCTCACCCAGGAGGGCCTCGCCAATCTCAAGGCGGAGCTCGACCATCTCTCCACCACCCGTCGCCGGGAGATCGCGGCGCGGATCAAGGAGGCGCGCGAGTTCGGAGACATCTCGGAGAATGCCGAGTACGACGACGCCAAGAACGAGCAGGCGATGCTGGAGGCCCGCATCGCGTCGCTGGAGGACAAGCTCCGCTCGGCCACGGTCGTCGATGCGTCTGACCTTGGCACCGACGTCGTCCGCGTCGGTTCGGTCGTCCACGTCAAGGATGCGGCCGGAAAGTCCAACAAGTACACGATCGTCGGTTCCGCCGAGGCCAAGCCGACCGAGGCCAAGCTGTCCAACGAGTCCCCGGTCGGCAGGGCACTGATCGGCCGCAAGCGCGGCGATGAGGTCGCGATCGTGACTCCAAGGGGCGAGCGCAAGCTCAAGATCACCAAGATCGACGTCGGCGTCTAACGGCTGCCAGGTGACGGCCCGTGGGTGAGCGGGATGGTCGGGACGAGGATCCCGGGACCTCCGAGGTCCTCGCCGACCGGCGCCGCAAGCTCGAGGCGCTGCGTGCCGCCGGCGTAGAGCCGTTTCCGCACGAGTTCGACCGCGTCGAGCCGATCGCGGGGGTGCGGGTCGCCCACGAGGGCCTGGAGGCAGGCGCGGAGACCGATGTCTCACACCGCGTCGCCGGTCGTCTCGTGGCGCGGCGCGGCCAGGGCAAGATGGCGTTCTTGGACCTCGAGGACCGGTCGGGGCGGATCCAGCTCCAGGCGAAGGTCGACGTGCTCGGCGAGCCGGCGATGCAGCGTCTGCTGTCGCTGGACCTCGGCGACCTGATCGGGGTGGATGGCACCGCATTCGTCTCGCGCCGTGGCGAGCTGACGCTGCGCGTGGACGGGTTCACCCTCCTGGCCAAGTCGCTGCGCCCACCGCCCGACAAGCACCACGGGCTCACCGACGTCGAGACCCGCCACCGCCACCGCGAGCTCGACCTCATGGCCAACGCCGAGACGCGTGACCGGTTCATGACCCGCGCGCGGGTGATCACCGCGGCGCGCCGTTTCCTGGACGACGAGGGCTTCATCGAGGTCGAGACGCCCGTCCTTCAGCCGCTCTACGGCGGGGCCATGGCGCGTCCCTTCACCACCCACCACAACGCACTGGACCGCGACCTCTACCTGCGGATCGCCACCGAGCTCTATCTCAAGCGGCTGATCGTGGGCGGCCTGGAGCGCGTGTACGAGATCGGCAAGAACTTCCGCAACGAGGGCGTCGACACGACGCACAATCCTGAATTCACCGTGCTCGAGTTCTACGAGGCCTACGCCGACTACCTCGACGTGGCCGCCCGCTGCGAGCGTCTCGTCCACGCGGTGGCGCAGGCAGTGGGCTACGAGGGCGAGTTCGACTTCGCGCCGCCGTGGAGGCGCGAGACGCTGGCCGGCGCCGTTCTCGACCGGACCGCGATCGACATCCTCGCCCTGCGCGAGCGTGACGCGCTGGCCGCCGCGATGCGCGAGCACGGGCTGGCGGCGGCCGAGGACGCGACGTGGACCCAGTTGGTCGACGATCTCGTGTCCCGTCACGTCGAGCCGACTTTCCGTCAGCCGACCTTCCTCTTGGATTTTCCCATCGAGATCTCGCCGCTTGCCAAGGAGCACCGGGAGACCCCGGGGCTCGTCGAGCGCTTTGAGGCGTTCGTCGGTGGGATGGAGATCGCCAACGCCTTCACCGAGCTCAACGACCCTGACGAGCAGCGCCGCCGCTTCGAGAGCCAGCGGCGGTTCGCCGCGGCCGGCGACGAGGAGGCGCAACCGTACGACGAGGCGTTCGTCCAGGCGCTGGAGCAGGGCATGCCGCCCACCGGCGGGATCGGGATCGGCATCGACCGGCTCGTGATGGCGATGACCGGCACGCGGTCGATCCGCGACGTGGTTCTTTTTCCCGCGCTGAGATCATGAGCCGGCGCGCCTGGTGGGCGTTTGCCGTGATGTCGGTGACGTGGGGGGCGTCGTACCTGCTGATCAAGATCGGTATCAACGGGGGCGTGCCGGCGCCCGAGGTGGCCTGGCTGCGCGTCGCGCTCGCCGCCGCGATCCTCATGGTGCTGGCCTGGCGTGCGGGCGCGCTGGCGACGCTGGCGGGCCGGTGGCGCTGGGTGGCGGCCTACGCGGTCGCCGAGATCTCGATCCCGTTCCCGCTCATCGCCGCGGGCGAGGTCCACATCGCCTCGTCGCTGGCGGCCATCATCATCGCCGCGGTCCCGCTGATCGTCACGGTGCTCTCGTTGCGCTTTGACCCCTCCGAGCGCCCGACGCCGCTGCGCGCGGTCGGGCTGGCCGTCGGCTTCGCCGGCGTGGTCGCCCTCGTCGGCATCGACGTGGCCGGAAGCAGAGCGGAGGTGCTGGGCGCGCTGGCGGTGCTCGTGGGGGCCGTCGGATATGCGATCGGCCCGATGCTGGTCAAGCTCGGTATGGACGGGATCGACTCGCGCGCGGCCATGGGAGCCTCGCTGGTCATCGCGACCCTCATCCTGGCGCCGTTCGCCGCCCTGGACCTGCCACGCCGGACGCCCACGGTCGGCGCGCTGGCGGCGGTCGCCGTCCTCGGCGTGTTCTGCACCGCGATGGCGTTCGTCGTCTACACGGTGCTGGTCCGCGAGGCGGGCACCGCCCAGGCGACGATCATCACCTACGTCAACCCACTGGTCGCGGTGGTCCTCGGCGTGACCCTGCTGGGCGAGCGTCCCGGCCCGGGCGCGCTGGTGGGGCTGGTGA
>JBAQGP010000731.1:0-3268 GCA_049287845.1 Solirubrobacteraceae bacterium
ACGGTGGGCCGGCGCGATCCGCCGCGGCGGCCGTTGCCCTGCCCGCCGCCGCCCGACAGCACCACCAGGTCGCCCACGCCGGCCCGCTTGTCGCGACTGACCACGACCCGCGGACCGGGTCCGAAGAACGGCTCGGCGACGAGGAACTTCCCCTGGCGGACCAGCAGGGCCACCCGCGACTCAGAGCGCGGATCGACGCCCGAGGCGGGCGGCGGCGTCACTGCGAGAGCTCGTCGGCGACGGTCTTCTCGGCAACCGTCAGCGCGGTGTCGGTCTTGGCCGTCGGCTTCGTGGATGCGTAGACGTTGGGTTGGATGCCGCGGCCCTGGCGGACGCCGCCGCCCCCCAGGTTGCGGCCGCTGGGCGTGAAGTACTCACCCACGGTGAAGTCCAGGGCACCGCCGTTGGAGAGGGGCTCGATCTCCTGAAAGACGCCCTTGCCGTAAGTGTGAGTGCCGACCACCTTGGCCCGGCCGCGATCCTGAAGGGCCCCGCTGACGATCTCCGCCGCCGATGCCGTGCCGGAGTCCACGAGCACCACCATCGGGATCTTGGGAGCGATCGCGTTGCCCTTGGCCATGTAGACCTGGCGCGGCTGGGCGCGGCCGTCCGTGGAGACGATCGTGCCGTCGGGGATGAAGACGCTGGCGACGTTGACAGCCTCGTTGAGCAGGCCACCGCCATTCTCGCGCAGGTCCAGGATGATGCCCTTCGCGCCCTGATGCAGCACCTGCGCGACGTCACTGCGCACCTGGTCTCCGGAGCCGGCGGTGAATCGCGTGAGCTGGACGTAGCCGAGCTTGGCGCCCTTGTAGGTGAGCATGTGATCGTCAGCGACCGGCACCACGATGTCGGCGCGGCGTACGGTGACGACGCGCCGGCGCTTGTCGCGCAGCACGGCGAGCGTCACCTTGGTGCCCGCCTTCCCCTTGATCAGCGAGGCGGAGAAGTTCAACGACCGGCTGGCCAGCGAGGTGGACCCGACCTCGGTGATGACGTCCCCCCGGGCCAGCCCCGCCGCGGCTGCCGGCGAACCCTGGAAGACGTCCTGGACGAGCAGGCCCTGGCGCTCGAGCTTGATGTCGATCCCGATCCCGGTCAGGTGCGGGTCGTCCTGGTTCTGGAACGACTGGTAGTCGGCCGGGTCGTAGTAGTGCGAGTACGGGTCGTCGAGGCTCGCCACGGCGGCCTCCAGACCCTTGTTGATCAGGTCGGAGCGGCTGACCTTGCGGTAATAGTCGCTCTGGATGAGCCCCAGCACCTGATTGAGGAGCTTGTCGTTGCTGTCCTGGGCGACGAACATGCTGCGGACCGGTCGCGGCAGCCAGCTCGGGTGCCCGCCGAACCACACGCCGACGAGCAGCACGACGACGCCAAGGAGCACCATGACCATCCGGGGAGAACGTTGACGCCGCGTGTACATCTGGGGCTATCCAGGGTAGCTGGGCGCCCGCTCCGGCCCGGCCGGCGGGGTGCCCGGCTAGACGCGCAGGAAGCGCCGCAAGGACAGGCCGGACCCCAGCGCCGACACCCCTACGCCGGCCGCCATCAGGATGACGAGCAGGGCGGTGAAGGAGATGGTGCGCGGTGCCGCGATCAGCGTCCAGCTGTTGGCCAGCGGGTCGAGCAGAGCGACCTTCGTGACCCCCAGGACCGCGATGGCCAGCAGCGCTCCCGCCGCGCCCACGACGATGCCCTCGATGACAAAGGGCCAGCGGATGAACCAGTCGGTGGCGCCGACGAGCTTCATCACCTCGACCTCGCGCCGGCGGGCGTAGAGCGAGAGCCGGATCGTGTTGGCGATCAACAGGATCGAGGCGATCGTCAGCAGCACCGTGAGCGCCGCGGCGGTGATCGTGACCAGGTTGGTGACCTCGAGGATCTTCTTGGTGTCGTTGCGCTTGTTGGAGACGCTCTGGATGGACTGATCGATCGTCCCGGAGCCGCCACCGGCCGTCGGCGGAGCCAGGGAGTTGCGCACCGCCAGCACGTTGCCCGGATTGTCCGGGATCACGTGGAAGGTGTCGGGCAGCGGGTTGGTGCCCAGCAGCTTGTACGCCGCGGGGTCGATCTTTGCCTGCTGCGCGTAGGCCTGCGCCTTGGAGATGAGCTGGACGTGTTTGACGTGTGCGACGTTGAGCAGTTCCTGACGCACCCGGGCGTCGTCGGCCGCGGTCGCGCCCGTCTTCATGTACACGTCGACCTCGACGCGGCTGCGCACACTGTCGGCGGCGCCGTTGGTGGCCTGCACGATCGGGATGAACACGCCGAGCACGAGCAGCGTGACCAGCACCGTGGCCAGGGCGGCGAAGCTCGGGGCGGCACTGCGCCGGGTGGCCCGGACCGCCTCGCGCAAAAAGAAGCCGATACGCATGGGCTACTCGACCCCGGGCGGGGGCGTCGCGGGAGCGCGCAGGCGCCGGGCGAGGTCACGCGTGGTCTCGTCGCGGGTGTACATGCCCGCGGCCTCGTCGCGCACGATGCGCCCGCGCGAGAGCTCGAGCACCCGCCGACGCATCCTGTCCACCATCGACTGGTCGTGCGTGGCGACCAGGACGGTCGTCCCGGTGCGGTTGATCCGGTAGAGCAGGCGCATGATGTCGATGCTCGTATCGGGATCGAGGTTTCCAGTCGGCTCGTCGGCCAGCAGCAGGGGCGGGTGGTTGACGAACGCGCGCGCCACCGAGACGCGCTGCTGCTCCCCACCCGAGAGCTGATGCGGGTAGTTGTGCAGCTTGGTCGAGAGCCCGGTGAGGCGGAGGATGTCGGGCACCTTGGCGCGGATGTCCTTGCGCGTGCCGCCTGTCACCTGCAGCGCGTAGGCGACGTTGTCGTACACGGTGCGGTTGGGCAGCAGCTTGAAGTCCTGGAAGACGACGCCGATGTTGCGCCGGAAGTACGGGACGCGCTTGCGCGAGATGTCGTCAAGGTCGTGGCCGGCCACCCGGATCGTGCCGCTGGTGGGCTCCAGCTCCTTGATCAGTAGCCGCATCAACGTCGATTTGCCCGAGCCGGTGGAGCCGACGAGGAAGACGAACTCCCCGCGGTCGACGGAGAAGGTCGCCTGGTCAAGGCCGACATCACCGGCGTAGAGCTTCGAGACGCCGCGGAACTCGATCACCGAACGCCGCGGGCGTGACTGCGCCGCCGTCCGCGGATGGTGGGCAGACGCCTCGGCGGCGCGCTTGCGAGTGCGCCGAGAGATTCTTGATGAGGTAGCCATAGAGTGCGGGCAGCGTAGCGGCGCAAAGTGCCATCTGTCCTGTCT
>JBAQGP010000732.1:0-3432 GCA_049287845.1 Solirubrobacteraceae bacterium
GGTAAGGAACGTGTCCAAGCGCTTCGGAGCGGTACGCGCGCTGTCCGGAGTCACGCTCGCGATCGACGCCGGCGAGGTCCTCGGCCTCGTCGGCGACAACGGAGCGGGCAAGAGCACGCTCGTGCGCTGCATCGGAGGCATCCACCGGATCGACGAGGGCGCGATCAGAGTCGATGGCGTCGAGTCGGGTGAGCTCGACCCCGAGCGGGCCCGCGAGCTGGGGATCGAGATCGTCCACCAGCATCTCTCCCTCGTCGAGCAGTTCGACGTCGCCCAGAACATGTTCCTCAACCGCGAGCTGATGCGCTCCGGCGCGGCGGCGCGGTGGCTCGGATGGCTGCACAAGCGCGCTATGTACGATCGCACGTCCGAGACGCTGGCGTCGCTGGACATCAGGATCGACGGCCGTGCGCGCGTGGCGACGCTCTCGGGCGGCCAGCGTCAGATCGTGGCGGTCGCCCGGGCGGTGACATGGGGCAGCCACATTGTTGTGCTCGACGAGCCGGCGGCTGCGCTGGGCGTGCGCCAGGCAGAGATGGTCCTCAACTTCGTTCGGATGCTGGCCGGCCGAGGTGTTGCGGTGGTGTTCATCACCCACAACATGGAGCACGTGCTTCGGGTCACCGATCGGGTCGCAGTGCTGCGGCAGGGTCGCAAGGTTGCCGACATGCCGACCCGTGGCGTCTCGACCCAGGAGATCGTCGCGTTCATCACCGGGGCCGACGGCCCCGCCGCACCCCGCGCCGGGGCCCCGGGAGGCTGACGTGGACGGCATCGACGTCATCGCCTCGATCCTGCGCGCCGAGCGCACCGAGCACCTGTTCTGCTTCCCGGACAACATGCTGATCGAGGCTGCTGCGCGGCTCGGGATCCGACCGCTGGTGGCCCGCTCTGAACGCGCCGCGGTCTCCATGGCGGATGGCTTCGCCCGCATGACCGACGGGCGCCGCCCAGCCGTCGTGGCGGTTCAGTACGGGCCCGGGATTGAGAACAGCTTCGGCGCGGTGGCGCAGGCGTACTCGGATTCGTCACCCGTGCTCATCCTCAGCGGGCATATCTCTGCCGGTCGCCTTGGGCAGCCGCCGACTTTCGATACCGTCGCCAACTTCCGAGAGATCACCAAGTGGACGGTCCGGATCACCTCGCCGGAGCGAATCGAGGAGCTGTTGCGCCGTGCGTTCGTCTACCTCCGCACGGGACGCCCGGGTCCGGTCGTCATCGACGTCCCCATGGAGGTCGCGGTCGCCAGCGGCCTGGCCGACCCGGCGCAGACCTACATCCCGAACGTGACCGCCCGCTCGGGGCCGGACCCCGACAGCGTCAGCGACGTCGTCCGGACGCTGTCGGCGGCACGCCTGCCGGTGATCCATGCCGGACAGGGCGTGCTGTACGCGCAGGCATCCAAGGAGCTCGTGGATTTCGCCGAGCTCGTCAACGCCCCCGTGATGACAACGCTCCCCGGCAAGAGCGCCTTCCCCGAGGACCATCCCCTGTCGCTCGGGGCGGGGGGCAAGACGGGCCTGAGGCTCATCTCGCACTACCTCGAGCGCTCGGATCTGATCTTCGGCATCGGCTCGAGCCTGACGAAGACCGTATTCGCGGCTCCGCTCCCGCCCGGCAGGATCGCAATACAGGCCACAATCGACGAGCGCGACCTCGCCAAGGACTATCCGATTCGCCACGCCCTGCTCGGCGACGCCAAGCTCGTGCTGCGCGCTCTGTCGGAGCAGTGGCGGACCCTCGATCGCCCCGCCGGCGCGGTCCGGGACGATCTTGTCGACGAGATCGCCTCGCTGCGAGCCGAGATCGCCCGGGAGTGGCAGCCGCACCTCGAGTCGCCCGAGGTGCCCATGAGCCCATACCGGGTGATGGCGGAGCTGATGGCGGCGCTCGACCCGCGTCAGACAGTCATCACACACGACTCCGGCCTGCCTCGCGACCAGCTCGCCCCATTCTGGCCGGCGCTCACCCCGAGGAGCTACCTCGGGTGGGGCAAGTCGACGCACCTCGGATACGGGCTCGGCATCGCGCTCGGCGCCAAGATCGCCGATCCCGCCAAGACCGTCGTCAACGTGATGGGGGACAGCGCTATCGGCATGGCAGGGATGGAGCTCGAGACCGGCGCCCGCCTTCGTATCCCGATCGTCACCGTCGTCCTCAACAATGGCGGGATGTCGTTCTACGAGCGTGGCTATCCCGTGGCCACCGACCGATACGGCCTCAAGTACCTGCACGGCGAGTACGCGGCACTGGCCCGCGCCCTGGGCGTGCACGGCGAGCGTGTCACCGATCCAGATGCCATCCCGACCGCGGTCGAGCGCGCCGTCGAGGCGACACGAACGGGGCAGCCGGCGCTTCTAGAAATGATGACCAAAGAGGAAGACACTCTCGCCAACTGGTGAACCGTGGAGGACACGAGCGCCACCGATCATGGATACGAGACGATGGGCAGCGGCTCCGCGCCATTCGAGCCGCCGAGCGCGGCGGAGCTGGTGGACCTCGCGGCGCGTGACGACATCCGGCTGACCGAGAACGAGGCGGCGGAGCTGGTCCAGGTCGTCGCCCGACTCGTGGAGGCAGCGGGCCGCGCCCTCGATGTCGAGGGCGATCTCCCGGTCGCGCGGCCGACCGACCGGGATCCCGGTCATCGCCCGTCGCCGGAGGAGAATCCCCACAACGCGTTCGTCCGCCGCTGCGAAATCGCCGGCACCGCAACCGGGCCGCTCGCCGGTCGCACCGTGGCCGTCAAAGACAACATCTCGGTGGCCGGGGTCCCCACGACGAACGGCTCCCGGATGCCGGCCTACACCCCGGATCTCGACGCCGTCGTGGTGGAGCGGATTCTCGCCGCCGGCGGCACGATTGTCGGCAAGCTCAACATGGACGACATGGCGGCAGCGGGCACAGGCGAGACGAGCGCGTTTGGTCCGGCGCGCAATCCCATGAACCCGGCGCACTCGGCGGGCGGTTCCTCCGGGGGATCCGGCGCGGTGGTGGCAGCTGGGGAGGCGGACCTGTCGCTGGGCGTCGACCAGGGCGGGAGCGGACGCATCCCGGCGGCGTTCTGTGGCGTCGTGGGTGTCAAGGCGACCCACGGATCCGTTCCCTCGTTCGGCGTCGCGCACATCGACCACACGATCGACTCGGTCACCCCGATCGCCGCGACGGTCGCCGACGCCGCGCTGCTGCTCGACGTGATCGCCGGGGAGGACTGGCGCGACCCGCAGTGGGCGCGCGGGGTCGTCGAGTCGCCACCGTGTGCCGACGCCGCCACCGAGGACCTTGCCGGCCTGCGCGTCGGCATCATCCGCGAGAGCTGCGACGCGCGGCTCTGCGTGCCGGCGGTCGTCGCTGGGGTCCACAGAGCGGCCGATGCGCTCGCGGCCGCCGGCGCGCAGACCGAGAAGATCACGATCCCGATCTGGGCGAACG
>JBAQGP010000733.1:0-4905 GCA_049287845.1 Solirubrobacteraceae bacterium
TCAATCTCCGGGTCACCGGCATCGGCCTCCGTGACAAGCCGACGCTCGCCCCGGGCGCCGCGACCGGCACGGCTGGAGTGAACGGCGCATCGGCGCGGGCGCTGGTGCACCTTGCCGGCGGCGCGGAGGCGATCGACGCACCGGTATACGCTCGGGAGGCGCTCGTCCCTGGCGCCGAGCTGACCGGGCCGGCGCTGATAGAGGAGTACGCGTCAACGACCGTCCTGTTCACGAGGGACCGCGCGACGGTGGCGTCGAGCCTGGAGCTGATAATCGACATCGACGCCGGCGCGCCGGGGCACGAGCGGAGGGACGCATGACGACTGAGACCGCCGTCGACCCGATCACGCTGGAGGTGATCCGCAACGCGCTTCCGGCGATCTCCGATGAGATGTCGGCCGACCTGCGGCGCGCCTCCTACAACATGATGATCTACGAGGTCGGCGACTTCTGCTGCGCGCGAGTGGCTCCCGACGGGGACCTGATCTCCCAGAACGTCGGAGGAGTGTCGCATTTCGTGGCGGATCTCGGAGTGATCGTCGTCGACGCGCTGGAGCAGTGGGGAATGGAGGGCCTGATGCCAGGGGACGTGCTGATCACCAATCACCAGCGCGTCGCGGGCCAGCACCTCAACAACATCGTGGTGGCGATGCCGGTCTTCGTCGGCACCCAGATTGTGTGCTTCTCGATGGTCCGCGCCCACTGGATCGACATCGGCGGCCTCTCGACCGGGTTCGGCGCCACCGGCTCGGTGACCGACCCGTGGATGGAGGGCCTCCAGCTCGACCAGCTCAAGATCCATGAGGCTGGCCGGCCCAACGAGACACTGCTCAAGATCCTGCGCGCCAACGTTCGCTTCCCGGACGCGTCGCTGGGAGATCTCCGATCACAGATCGCGTCCTGTCAGCTGGGCGCGCGGCGGGTGGGGGAGCTGTATGCCAAGTACGGCGGCGACGTGGTGGCGGCCGCGATCACCCGCATCTTTCAGGAGTCCGAGCAGCGGTGCCGCAGCGTCGTCGCCGGGATACCCGACGGCGTGTACGAGGCGTCGGCGTTCCTCGACGACGACGGGCGCCTGAAGGGCGAGCCGATCCCGATCCACGCCCGGGTCACGGTCACCGGGAGCGACATGACGATCGACCTGTCCGGCTGCTCGCAGCAGCGGCCGGGCGCAGTCAACTCGCGCACCCGTGCCGGCGCGATGGTTGCCTACAAGTGCCTGACGACGCCCCGCGAGCCGGTCAACGCCGGCTCGTTCCGGGCCCTGGAGGTGGTCATCCCGGAGGGCAACATCATGATGGCGAGGTTCCCGGCCCCGATGTCGGGGTGGAGCCTGCCGATCCCGACGGTCGTTGACACGATCATCGCCGCCCTCGCGTCGGCGATGCCGGACCGCGCCCCAGCGGCGCACCTCGGCGTGCTCGGCGGGACGATCATCTTCACTGGGCGCCACCCGGAGACGGGGCAGAGCTTCATCGTCCAGAGCATCGAGGGCGGCGGCTGGGGCGGCCGCCCTCACGAGGACGGCGCCGCCGCGTCTGTGTCGGTGTGCCAGGGCGACGTGCGCAATGCGCCGATCGAGACGATCGAGCTGCGGTGCCCCGTGATCGTGGAGGAACGGGCGCTGCGCCCGGACTCCGGCGGCGCAGGCACGTTCCGCGGAGGCCTCGGCCTCGACGTGCGGGTCCGCAACCTTGTCTCGGGCAAGTGGAACCTGTGGCAGACGCGGCGGCGCGGCTGCCCGCCGTGGGGGCTGTGGGGCGGGAGTGCCGGCGAGACCGCCGACTGCCTGCTCGAGACCCCGGGGTCCGACGGGTTCGAGAGCGTGGACGTCACCCTCCACGAGGTGCCGGCCGACTCCCGCGCGATCATCCGCACTGCCGGCGGCGGCGGCTGGGGCGATCCGTCGGCGCGTGATGTCGACCGGGTGGCGGAGGATGTCCGGGAGGGGCTGGTTTCCCGGGAGGCGGCCGAGCGTGAGTATGGCGTCGTGATCAGCGCGGGCAGTGGCGAGATCGACGCGGACGCGACGGCGCGGCTGCGGCGGCGGGCGACGGAGCAGCCCTGCGGGTAGCGCAACCCGGGGATCAGGCGAGCTCGACGATCTCCTGGGGGAAGGCGTGCAGGCGCTCGCCAGGACCGTCGGGGCCGATCATCCAGTTGTCGCATACCCAGATGAAGAAGCCGTCGATGACGTAGGCGGGATGGCAAGCGAAGTTCATCTCCGCCTGGACCTGCATCGTCTCGTCGGCGCGGATCAGCGGCCGCTCCACCAGGTCGTATCCCTGACCGTGGGCGTGGATGCGCTGCTCCTCAGGGCGGCCGTGTTCACGCAGGAACTCGTTGTAGGCGGCGAACACGTCGCGGCAGGCGGCGCCGGGGACCAGACGCTCGACCGTGAAGCGCTGTGCGGCCAGCACCAGCTCCAGCTCCTCCTTGATCCGCGCCGGGGCCGGACCCACGGTGCAGGTCCGTCCCAGCTCCGCGTATAGCCCGCCCGGCCCGTCGACTTCCACCAGCAGAGCGAGCACGTCGCCGGCGCGGATCACCCGGTTCTGATGGTGGCGCTGAGTGATCACCGCCGGCTCTCCGATTGGGCCGGCACCGCTCAGGAAGATGCCGGCCTCGCTGCCGAGCTCCTGCGCGGCCCGCTCGGCGACCGCGGTGATGTCGCTCTCCCTGCGCCCGGGCTGCACGGCCTCCAGCGCCACCCGCATCACCTCGTCCTGCATGGCGGCCGTGGCCCGGATCAGGCGCTGCTCCTCCGCGGACTTGAGCGCCTTGATCTGGTCGACGAGCTCGGAGGCCTCGGCGAAGGCGGCGTGCGGGAAACGCTGCGCGAGATAGGTGCCGGTGGCGTAACCGAGCTGATAGGTGCCGACGAGGCCGATGCTGGCCCGGGCGTACGGCTCCAGCGCCGGCGCCAGAAGCTCGGCGTCATACGTGCGCGTGTAGTGCGCCGAGGGGAAGCTGGCAGTGCCGATCACCCGCTCCACGCCGCGGAACACGCCGTCCCCGTCGGGCGGGATCTCACGGGCGCCCGGCATGCCGTGGGAGACGACCGTCATCAGGCCCTCACGCGGGAACATCACGGTGACCGGATAATCAAACGCCGGCAGATCGGTGAACCAGCGGACGTAGCCGCCCAGACGCTCGCTGTTGTTCTGCATGACGAGGACGTCGATTCCTGCGTCCGCCATGGCGGCGCGGACCGCCGCCCAGCGCCGCTCCAGCTCGGCGGTCGGGATGGGGGTGTTGAGGCGATCAGACAGCTCAGTCATCGCGCCACGGCGTTGACGAGGTCCTGCGGACGCCCGCTCACGAACGACCGGAGGTTGGGCTCAACGACGGCCAGGTTCTGCTCCTGGAAGCGATCGCTGAAGCCGCCGACGTGAGGCGTCAGGAACACGCTGTCAAGCTCCCATAGCGGGCTGTCGGGAGGCGGGGGCTCGACCGTGAACACGTCCAATCCGGCACCGGCGATGGTGCCGGCCCGTAGCGTCGCGATCAGAGCCTGCTCGTCCACTACCGACCCGCGCGCGATGTTGATCAGGTACGCGCTTGGCTTCATCGCCTCCAGGACGGAGGCGTCGACGAGCTTCTCGCTCTCGGGCTCGGCAGCGAGGACGAGCACGAGGAAGTCGACCTGCGCCGCCACCTCGGTCAGCTGTGCCCGCGTGAAGACATGATCGACGCCCTCGACCGCGCCGGCGGTGCGGGAGACGCCGTACACGGTCATCCCCAGTGCCGCGCACGTGCGTGCGACGTGACGCCCGCTGGCACCGAGGCCGACGACGCCCACGACGCGGCCGCTGAGCAGCGGTTGCGGCCAGGGCCGCCACACCCGCGCTGTCTGGTTGGCGATCTGCTGCTTGACCCCCCGTGCCAGAACGAGCATGTGCAGCAGGACGAGCTCGGCCATCTGCGGACCGTGCACTCCGCGCGTCGTCGTCAGCACCACGTCGGGCCGCGCGTCCAGGGCCCCCCGCAGATGCTCATGGCCGGCGAGCAGGCACTGCACCCACTCCAGCCGGGGCATGTGGGCCACGGCATCAGCGCTCAGCTGCGACCCCATCGCCGGGATGCCCGTCGTGATCACGGCGCGTACCTGCGCGAGGTCCGCCTCCGCGTCGGCGAACGAGCATGCCCACCGCACCGGCGCGTCGGGTGCCGCGCGGGCCAGTCGCTGCGCGTACCATTCACCCTCGGGGTCGACGATCAGCACGTCGCCGACGTCGGCGGCGGCTGCTGTCTCGCTATGTGGAACCAACCGTCTCATGGTTACAGACCCTAAACGTGGACGGCACAGGGTGTCAAGCAGACCGCTGGACCGCGTCCGGCCCAGAATGTAAGGTGAGGAGGGGCTCATCTTGACTTCATCACGTCGCGTGACCAAGCCAGCGTCGGCGCCGGCCGCCCCGGAGCGCAGCACGGGGGGGATCCAGGTGATCGCCCGCGCGAGCCAGGTACTGCGGTCACTGGGCGACGAGCCGGACGGCCTGAGCCTAGGCGAGCTGGCGACCCGCGTCCAGCTGCCGAAGTCGACGGTGCACCGGATCGTGGCGGCGCTGCAGGCGGAGGGACTGACGGCGGCGGGTGGAGGCAACGGCGGGTATGTGCTGGGCCCTGAGTTCATCCGACTGGCCAGCGGCCAGCATCAGGGCGTGCGGACGCTGGCGCGCCCGCTGCTGGAGGCGCTGTCGCGCAAGGTCAACGAGGCGGTTGACCTCTCGATTCTTGTCGGCGACCGCGCAGTGTTCGTCGATCACATCGAGGCGCCGCACTTCCATCCCCTGCGAGCAGTCTCGGCCGTCGGCGCCAGCTTTCCCACCTACTGCACCGCCAACGGCAAGGCGCTGCTGGCGGCGCAGGGCGACGAGCAGTTGCAGAGCCTGATCCCGACGC
>JBAQGP010000734.1:0-2040 GCA_049287845.1 Solirubrobacteraceae bacterium
CGTGATCCCCGCCCGGCCGGGCGCGATGTCAGCTCTTGTAGTCGCGCATGCCGGTCCAGTTGAGCCGGCTGCACAGACGGTCAAGACGCCACAGGACCAAGGCGATCGCGACGAGCAGGACTCCGTAGCCCGCGAGGTTGCCGAACGCGCTGCCCACGATGGGGACGAGCGCCATCAGCCAGCACCACAGCGCGAACCAGGCCAGGGGGCGCCACGGGAGGTGCCAGCGACGCGGCCGGCGCGGCGGCTCCTCCTCGAGTGGGGGCTCCCAACCGCGATCCTGCAGGAGAAGCATCGCCCCTTAAGCGTAGAGCGTGCCTGGGCCCGGCTCACCCCGGTGTCCGCGTTCTAACCGAGGAGGTGACCGGCGATGGCGATGAGGCCCGACGCCTCGCCGTTCGGGGTCGTCGTGCCCGATTGGACCAGCGCGATCACGACGGCGATGAACGTGCCCAAACCCAGCACGAGGCAGACCAGAAACAGGACGAACACCTGCGGATTTGCCCGAAAGTACCTGGTCGCTGCTCGCATTCCCTGATGATGGTGGCAGGCACCGGTCCGGACGGTGCTGGCAGGTTTGCCAGAATGCGCGGATGCCAGCACCAGAGAACGATGGCGAGCCCATCACCGAGGAGGGGCTCGCGGCCCTCAAGGCTGAGATCGGCGAGCTGGAGACCGTCGCCCGCCGCGACATCGCGGCCCGCATCCTCACCGCCCGCGGGCACGGCGATCTGAAGGAGAACGCCGAGTACCACGCTGCCAAGGAGGACCAGGCCCACCTCGAGACCCGCATCCTCCGGTTACGACAGCGTTTGCGCAAGGCCGTGATCGTCGACGTCGTCAGCGACCCTCCCGACAGCGGCTCTGCGTTCACCTTCGGCCGCTCGGCCGAGGTCACCGACGAGAGCACCGGAGAGACCCACACGTGGACCATCGTCGGGGTCACCGAAGCCGACCGAGCCGCCGGCAAACTCTCCGCGGAATCCCCCGTGGCCAGGGCGCTCCTCAATCAGCCGTCCGGGACGACGGTCTCAGTCCAGACCCCGCGCGGGACCCGGCGCCTGAAGATCGAGCGCGTTCTGTAGCGGCACCTGTCCGGCCGGGGCGCTGGGGGTGGCCCGCCGGGCGCGGCAGCCCGACGTGCGCTGGGTCGCTCGCTGGTGGGCCGGTTGGTGTCCTCCAGAGCGCGGCCGCTCGCTCCCCGAGCACGTCGGGTCTGCCGACCCGCCGCGCCCCCACCGACTGACGGAAACTGATCACCGGTCCTGCGCGCGCTCCCGGCCCGCAGAAGCTCCGCACCCCAGAGCTCGCGGCGCGCCGGCCTCCCACGACTCGGAGCGGAGCCGGGCGCGTGCGCCAGCGTTGCGGCAGACCTGAGGCGCGCGGACGGGCACCCTCACTGCCCGTGCTCGGAGACGAGCTCAGGCAACGCGAGTACCCGCCACCCCAAGCGCACGGCAGTGGGGGTGCCCTCCGCGGCGCCCGAAGTGAACGGAAAAGCGGCCGCCCAACACAAAAAACCCCGCCTGCAAAGCAAGCGGGGCTTGTAGAGAAGAACCGGCGGCGACCTACTCTCCCAGGCCCTTGCGGGCCAAGTACCATCGGCGCTGCGGGGATTAACGGCTCTGTTCGCAAAGGGAAGAGGTGTTTCCCCCTCGCCATAGCCACCGGAAACTTGTCAAGACCGACGAGGGGCCCCGCCCGTACAGGGGCGAGGACCGCTCTTCGCGGGCCTTCAAAACTACACAGCGCCAATGAACGGATATCAAATATCCGTCAAGCCCTCGACCAATTAGTACCGGTCTCCTACGAGTGTCACCACTCTTCCAGATCCGGCCTATCAACCTGGTGATCTTCCAGGGGTCTTACTCTCTCTAGGAGATGGGAGAGCTCATCTTGAGGCCGGCTTCCCACTTAGATGCTTTCAGCGGTTATCCGATCCGCACGTAGCTAACCTGCGATGCCCTTGGCAGGACAACAGATACACCAGAGGTGCGTTCATCCCGGTCCTCTCGTACTAGGGACGAATCCTCTCAACTC
>JBAQGP010000735.1:0-11893 GCA_049287845.1 Solirubrobacteraceae bacterium
GGTCGGAAGCGCCGGTCCGCGCCTCGCCTTCGTCTTCGCCGGGATGGGCGGCGGCCTCGCCACCGTGGTCGCGATCCTCGGCGCGCGGCACCTGAGGCCGCAGCCCCGGAGCGCCGTGGCCTGCGCACCGGCGAGTACCTGGGCCACACCCTGCGCGATCACTTCGAGCTGCCGGCGTCCCGCGGGCGCCGGTCGATAGTCCACCAGGGTCACTAAGCTAATTGGTCTTGTGCGGATTGGGTAGCCTTCTGCTCATGGGGATCAGCCCAGTGACACATCGGGGGCCGAAATCGCCGCTCTGACCACGACCGAGATGTCGGGCCTGGATCACCTGCGTCTGCTGGAGGCCGAGGCTGTCCACATCCTGCGCGAGGTGGTGGCCGAGCTCGAGCGACCCGTGCTGCTGTTCAGCGGCGGCAAGGATTCGATCGTGCTCCTGCGGCTGGCCGAGAAGGCGTTCGGGGTGGGCGGGGTCGAGTCCCTGCCGTTCCCGGTGCTCCACGTCGACACCGGCCACAACTTCCCCGAGGTGCTGGAGTTCCGCGACCGGCGGATCGGCGACGCGGGGCATAAGCTGATCGTCGCGTCAGTCCAGGAGTCGATCGACCGCGGCCGGGTGCGCGAGGATGATCCGAGCGCGTCGCGCAACCAACTGCAGACGCGGACGCTGCTGGACGCGATGGAGGACGGCCGGTTCGACGCCGCCTTCGGCGGCGGACGGCGCGACGAGGAACGGGCCCGGGCCAAGGAGCGGGTGTTCTCGTTCCGCGACGAGTTCGGTCAGTGGGAGCCACGAGCCCAGCGTGCCGAGCCCTGGGCGCTCTACAACGGCCGGATCCGCCGCGGGGAGCAGATCAGGGTGTTCCCGATCAGCAACTTCACCGAGCTCGACGTGTGGAACTACATCGCCCTGGAGGACCTCGAGCTGCCGTCGATCTACTTCGCGCACGAACGCGAGGTGGTGGAGCGCGACGGGCTGCTGCTCGCCGTCTCACCCTATGTGCGGCCCCGCGACGGCGAGGTGGCAGAGACCGCGACCGTCCGTTACCGGACCGTGGGCGACCTGACGGTCACCGGCGCTGTCAGGTCCACCGCCACCGATGTCACCGCGGTGATCGACGAGGTCAAGGCCTCCACGATCTCCGAGCGCGGCGAGACCCGCGCCGATGACCGAACCTCCGAGGCCGCGATGGAGGACCGCAAGCGCGAGGGCTACTTTTGACCCCTTCGGCGACCGTGATCGCGCAGCGCGAACTCCTGCGGCTGGCCACCGCCGGATCGGTCGACGACGGCAAGTCGACGCTGATCGGCAGGCTGCTGCTCGACACCAAGCTTCTGCTCTCCGATCAACTGGCCGCCGTCTACGAGGGACGCGACGGCACGCCGGACCTGGCCGCGCTGACCGACGGACTGCGGGCCGAGCGCGAGCAGGGCATCACCATCGACGTGGCCTATCGCTACTTCGCCACGCCGAGACGCACGTTCATCCTGGCCGACACGCCCGGCCACGAGCATTACACGCGCAACATGTTCACGGGCGCCTCGACCGCCGACCTGGTGCTCCTGCTCGTCGATGCCCGGGCCGGCGTGGTGACCCAGACGCGCCGTCACGCGCAGATCGCGGCACTCCTGCGCATCCCGCACGTGGTGGTGGCGATCAACAAGATGGACCTGGTCGAGTTCTCCCAGGGGCGCTTTGATGAGGTGGCGGCCGAGATGCTGACCCTGGCCCACAGCATCGGGCTGCCCGAGCCGCAGGTGGCGCCGATCAGCGCGCTGGACGGCGACAACGTCGTCGACCGCTCCTCGCGGACCCCGTGGTATGAAGGGCCGCCCTTGATCGAGATCCTGGAGACGGTGGATCTGGTCGCCGATCGCGACCTGAACGTGGCGCATCTTCGCCTGCCCATCCAGTGGGTGGGCCGGCCCGCCGACGGTGGACGACGCGTGTACACGGGACAGCTCGCCGCCGGCACACTCGCCGTCGGTGACGAGGTGGTCGTGGTCCCCTCCGGGGCGCGGACGACGGTCACGTCCGTGCAGACCCTCGATCCCAGCCGCGAGGTGGCCGTGCCGCCGATGTCGGTGGGCGTGACCATCGCCGATGAGATCGACATCGGCCGCGGCGACCTTCTGGCGGCGCCCGACAACCGCCCGCCGGCGGCGCGTGAGCTCGACACGACGATCTGCTGGATGAGCGAGGAGCCGCTCGCGCCAGGCCGCCGCTACGCGCTCAAGCACACCAGCCGCACGGTGAGGGCGACAGTGCAGGCAATCCGCGACCGCTGGGACCCCGAGACGCTGGAGGTGTTCGCCGAGCCGAGCTCGCTCGGCCTCAACGACATCGGCCGCGTGAGTCTGCGCACGAGCTCGCCGGTGCTCGCCGACCCCTATCGGCGCAACGGCGTCACGGGTGCGTTCATCGTCATCGACGAGCACTCCAACGACACCGTCGGCGCGGGAATCATCCGCGAGGCACGCGAGGTCAAGCCGGCCCGGGAGGGCCGCCGCGACGTCACCTGGCATCCGTCGGCGCTGGATCGCGAGCGGCGCTGGCGGGTGCTGTCACAGGCAGGCGCGACGGTGTGGCTGACCGGCCTGCCGGCCTCCGGCAAGTCGACCATCGCTGTCGCCCTCGAGCGCCACCTCGTCTCGGCCGGCCAAGCGGCGTACCTACTCGACGGAGACAACATCCGCCACGGGCTCTCGGACGACCTCGGCTTCGCGCCGGGCGACCGCGCCGAGAATGTGCGGCGCGTCGGCCAGGTCGCACGCTTGTTCGCCGATGCCGGCGTCGTCGCCGTCGTCTCCCTCGTCTCTCCGCTGCGCTCGGATCGCGTCGTCCCGCGCCAGCTGCACGAGGCGGCGGGGCTCCCCTTCATCGAGGTGCACGTCGACACGGACGTCGACGAGTGCGCCCGCCGCGATCCCAAGGGTCTCTATGCCCGGGCGAGGGCCGGAGAGCTCAAGGGCTTCACCGGGGTCGACGCTCCGTATGAGGCCCCCGAGCGGCCCGAGATTCACATCGACACTGCGACGATCGATGTGTCGGAGGCCGTTGAGCAGATCATCGCGGCGCTGCCGCTGGCCGCGGATGACTGACGTGCGCCGCTCCTATCTCGTCTGCGCGACGCAGCGCAGCGGCAGCACCCTGCTGTGCGATTTGCTCGAGGACACGGGCGTCGCCGGACGCCCCCACGAGTTTTTCGAGGCCATGCGCGACACCGGGGTCCCGCCTCATCCACGCGACTTCCTCCATGGCCTTGCGACACCGGAGGCGTGCCGCATCCGCGACGATCCCCGGCCCCCCGTGGCCCCCGTCTACTCATCCCTGGCCGGACTGGCCGACTATCGGGAGCACCTCGAGCGCACCTTTGCGCTGGGAACGACCCCCAACGGCGTCTTCGGGGCAAAGCTCATGTTCAATCAGCTCGAGGAGCTGCACGCACTGGCGGGACGATTGTCCGAGTTCTCCGGTCTGGACATCGGCGCCCTGCTGGAGCGGCTGTTCGAGGCGCCTCGCTACATCTGGATCTCCCGCCGCGATGTCATCCGCCAGGCGGTCAGCATGTGGAAGGCGCTGCAGACCCGCCGCTGGCGCGCCGGCGACGGTGATGAGGAGCCCACCCGCCCCGCCCATTACCAGTTCGAGGCCATCGACCACCTCGCGCGATGCTTTCAGGCAGAGGAGAGCGGCTGGCGGCGCTTCTTCGCCGCGCAGGGCATCGACCCCCTGATCATCGCCTACGAGGATCAACTCGTCGTTGATCCCGACGCGACCATCCACCGGACGCTGGAGTGGCTCGGGGTGAGCGCGCCGCCCGCCTGGCGCGCCGGGCCGGTGACGCGCCGGCAGTCCGACACGACCTCAGATGACTGGGTGGCCACCTATCATCGCGATCGGGCCGCCATCGGATCATCGCGTGGGGCTCTTCGGGCCGCGTCGTGAGCTCCGCGCGGCGCGACGCGATGCCGCCCAACATCCTCTACCTCAACTCCCACGACACGGGCCGCTACGTCCAGCCCTACGGTCACGCGATCCCGACGCCCAACATCCAGTGGCTCGCCGACCAGGGCGTGATGTTCCGCAACGCCTTCTGCGCCGCCCCATCGTGCTCGGGCAGCCGGGCCGCGTTGCTGACCGGCACCTACTGCCACAACAACGGGATGATGGGTCTGGCCCACCGCGGGTTTGCGCTCCACGACTACGACCAGCACATCGTCCGCACGCTGCGGGACGCCGGCTACCACGCCGAGCTGATCGGTGAGCAGCACGTGTCCGTCGACCCGGCGGTCCTCGGTTACGACGTCGTGCACGAGATCGAGAACACCACGGTGAGCTCGGTGGCTCCCGCGGCCATTCGCGCGCTGGCTGGCGACATCCCTCAGCCGTTCTTCCTCTCGGTCGGCTTCTTTGAGACGCACCGCAGCTTCTTCCCTCCCAGCTCCGTTCGCGACCGTGTCTACTCGCAGCCGCCTCCGTTCCTGCCCGACACGCCGGAGATCCGCCAGGACGTGGCGGCCTACAAGGCGTCGGCGCGGTCACTTGATCACGGCATCGGCTCGGTGCTCAACACGCTGCACGAGACCGGTCTGGACCGCAACACCCTGGTCATCTGCACCACCGACCACGGACTCGCTTTCCCCACCGCCAAGGCCAGCCTCCTGGACCGCGGCATCGGGGTGATGCTGATCATGCGCGGCCCCGGCATGCCGCCGGGGGTCGCCCACGACGAGCTCGTCTCCCACCTGGACATCTTCCCCACCATCTGTGAGGTCGCGGGCATCGACCAGCCGCCGTGGCTCCAGGGACGCTCGCTCGTCCCGCTGGTCTCCGGCGCCGAGCCCGGAGGCACGCGATCGGAGATCTTCGCCGAGCTCACCTACCATGCGGCCTACGAGCCCCAACGCGCCATCCGCACCGGGCGCTTCAAGTACGTGCGCCGCTTCGACGACTACCCGTACCCGGTGCTCGCCAATTGCGACGACAGCCCCAGCAAGGACGCGTACCTGGCCCGCGGGTGGGCCCAGCGCCCCGTCGCTCGCGAGCGGCTGCACGATCTGTTCTTCAATCCCGGCGAGGGCCGCAATTCCATTGACGATCCCGCGTATGCCGGCGTCGCCGCCGACCTCCGCGGTCGTCTCGAGGCGTGGATGGAGCAGACCGACGATCCGCTCCTGGAGGGCCCCGTCCCGCCTCCTCCCGGCGCGCGGATCAACGCTCAGGACCAGGCGTCGGCCGACGAGCCGACGCAGACGGTCGTGAGCCAGCCCTCGCGCTGACTGGCACTCGGCTCCCTGCGCGGCACCCGTCCGGCGGTACCGGCCGCTTGAGAAGGACCGTTCTGGGCTCTGGACGCGGACGCCGAATTTCGCTAAACTTGATCGAGATGCTGCAGATTACGCACGTGCCACACCCCCGGAGGGGCGCAAGCCCAACCGCCGGCCGTGCCGCGCATCGGCCGCCTCGATGTAGTCGCTGAGCCCGAGCATGCGCGTCCGGCCGTTGCGGCCCTGGGGCCCGCCGCTCGCCTCTCCCCTCTTGCCCCTCGCCTCGCGGCGCCTGCCGCGTGCGCCGACTTCTCAATGAGGTGCCTCAGCGATGACCACGCATTCCGCCGCCCTGCTTGACCCCACCGAGCCTCTCCCTCGTTTCGACGTCCGTTCCCGCCCCTCCGCTCGTCCGGCTCGCCAGCCGGTGCTCGTGGTGGCGCCCCAGCGCGGACGGCCCGCAACCGCACTTGTCGACGTGCTGCTCGCCCATGGCCTGGACCCGGCGGTCGTGACCGCCAACGGTGAGTCGCTGCCCGATCCCGGCGCGTCGCCACTGGCGGTCCTGGTCGGCGCCGATCCGCTCGGCGATGCCCGAACTGGCGGCTGGCTGGAGCGAGAGGTGGAGTGGATCCGTCGCGCCGATGAAGCGGGCACCGCTCTCCTCGGGATCGGCCACGGCGCTCGCGCGCTGGCACTCGCCTTCGGCGGCTCGGTGGCACCGGCGGAACATCCGCTGCGAGGATGGGTCCTGGTCGAGACGATCGTCCCGCACGTCATCGCGACAGGGCCCTGGCTGGCCTGGCAGCACGACGTCATCACGTTGCCGCCCGACGCCACGCGACTGGCCCACAACCGGCTCGGACCTCAGGCATTCCGCGTGGGACGCCACCTCGGCGTGCAGTTTCACCCGGAAGCGTCGCCCGACGACCTCGCGGGGTGGGCAGGTGCCGACGACACTCCGGACGAGGTCCAGAGCCTCCTGAGCGTGGTGACTCGAGATCCTGCGGCCGCCGCCAACTGCACGCACCGCCTGCTCTCGTCCTTCATCGGCAGCATCTAGGAGGTGGGCGCCGCTTCGTGGCTGGCGGTGCGAGGCGGCGAGGTCAGTGAGCTGCCTCCTGCGCGCGGCGCGGCAGTTTCCAGCCCGGACGCACGAAGTGGCACGTGTAGCCGTTGGGGTAGCGCTCCAGGTAGTCCTGATGCTCGGGCTCCGCCTCCCAGAATCCCCCGGCCGGCTCGACCTCGGTGACCACCTTGCCCGGCCACAGGCCGGAGGCCTCGACGTCGGCGATCGTGTCCTGCGCGACGCGACGCTGCTCGTCATCGACGTAATAGATCGCCGAGCGATAACTCGCCCCCATGTCGTTGCCCTGACGGTTCAGCGTCGTCGGGTCGTGGATCTGAAAGAAGAACTCCAGCAGATCCCGATAGGAGATCCGGTCGGGGTCAAACAGGATCTCGATCCCCTCCGCATGCGACCCATGGTTGCGGTAGGTCGCGTTGGGCGTGTCGCCGCCGGTGTAGCCCACGCGGGTGCCGGTCACGCCATCGAGCTTGCGGATCAGGTCCTGGACGCCCCAGAAGCACCCCCCGGCAAGAATCGCCTTCTCGGTTGCAGCCATGTCTCCTGCTCCTTCTCGTCGTGGTTCCTTGGTTTGCGCTTGCCTACATGGTGACGCCTCCCGCGCAGATCGACGTTCTATCCCTTCTTCACGCGCAGGCGCCGCTCCCCCGCTGGGGCCCTGGCGTCAGTGGCGGTCGCCCAAGGTGTGGGATCGACCCTGGGGGCTGGCGTGCCCACCCTCCCCGGCTGAGTCAATCCGACGGATTCCGGGCCTGGCACCCCGCCTCTCGATCGACCCCTGGACGGTGGGCATTCCGGCCGATGAGAACTCTCTGTTCCGCCGTTTGCAGGAGGATCCCTCGTGCCTAAGATGAGCCCGTGGGCCATCTGGTGCTGATCGAAGACGAGCCGGGGATCACCGACTTCATGGTTCGCGGCCTCACGCTCGCCGGCTATCACGTGGAGTCGGCGCCCGACGGGGAAGCTGGACTCCGGCTCGCGCTCGGAGAGGATGTCGACCTCGTGATCCTCGACCTGATGCTGCCGCGTATGAGCGGTAGCGACGTGCTCCGCCAACTGGCCGACCAGCGACCGGGGCTGCCCCTGATCGTCGTCACCGCGCGTGGGGAGCTCGAGGATCGCGTGGGCGGCCTGAAAGCGGGCGCGGTCGACTACCTCGTCAAGCCGTTTGCCATCGACGAGCTGGAGGCACGCATTGATGCCCAGCTGCGCGCCGCGCGCCAGGCGCCCGAGACGACACTGCGCCGAGCGGGTCTCACCGTGGATTTCATCACCCGCCGTGTCACCCACGACGGCCACGACGTGCGCCTCAGCGCCACCGAGTTCGAGCTGCTCACGTACCTTCTGCACAACATCGGCCGCGTCCTCAGCCGCGAGCAGATCCTCCGCGCGGTGTGGGGGTATGACCACGATCCGGGCACCAACATCGTCGACGTCTACGTCGGCTACCTGCGCCGAAAGCTCTCAGGCCCCGACCGCCGTCCGGTCACCATCACCGCGTTGCGCCTGCGCGGGTACCGCCTCGAGGACACCGCGTGATCCGCCGCGCCAGCCTGCGCTGGCGCCTGGTGGCGTGGGTCGTCGCGGTGATGCTCGTCGGCTTCGCCATCGTCTTCATCGTGGTCTACGAGCAGACCGGCAGCCAGCTGGGCGCGCGTCTCGAGGACGATGCGCGGGCCGACCTCACGCAGCTGACCCAGACGGTGCGCGCGCTGCGAGCCGGCTCACCGAGCCAGCTCCTCGCCGACCTGCGCCGTTACCTGCGCGCTCAGCCCTACAACGGACGCGCCTCGCTCATGTTCGCCGTCGTCCCTGCGGCCGGGACCGCGAGCAACCACCCTGAGCTGTTCGGCGCCAGCGGCCCCGAAGCCGGCGAGACCGCCGCCCAGCAGAAGCAGGAGGACGTGCTGGGCGAGGATGTCCTGAAGGGTCCTGTCGGTCCACGCACCGCGGTGGTGCCCGACGTCGGCCATGTCCGCCTCGACGAACGCCTGGTCAGCGCCGCCGGACAGCGCGTGCGCCTGGGCGCCGGCGAGGCCATGGCGGGCGTCAAGAGTGCGCAGCGCGCCATCGCCCGGTCGTTTCTCATCGCCGGTGCCTTGGCCGTCGCGCTGATACTCCTCGCTTCCTATCTCGCCGGTCTGTCGGTGTCCCGGCCGCTGCGGCGCATGGCCCGGGTCGCAGAACGCGTCGATAGTGGCGACCTGCATCCACGGATGAAGGCGGATCCACCCAGCCACGAGATACAGGTCCTGGCCAACGCCTTCAATCACATGCTCGATCGGCTGGCCGCGGCGTTCCGCCAGCAGCGTGACTTCGTCGCCGACGCCTCGCATGAGCTCCGCACCCCGCTGGCGGTGATCGCCGGCCAGCTCGATGTCCTCGCCCGCTACGACGCGCCCTCGGCCGAGGACGTCCGGCACGTGCAGCGGATCGTGGCCGGCGAGGTCGCTCGCACGACGCGTCTGGTCGAGGACATGCTGCTCCTGGCACGCTCGGAGCAGGGCGAGCTCACCGATCGACGCCCGATCGACCTGCCTCAGTTCGTCGACGAGCTGTGGACGACATCGACGGTCGGGGTCAACCGCCGGCTGGAGCTCGGGCCTGTCCCCGACGGCGAGCTCGACGTCGACGCTGACCGCCTCGCGCAGGCATTGCGCAACCTCATCGACAACGCGATCGCCCACACCGTCCAGCCAGACGGATACGTCGGCCTTCACATTGAGGCCCTGCCGGGAGGCCGGGTGCGCTTCACCGTCAGCGATGACGGCCCGGGGATCCCCGAGCAGGAGCGCGCCCGGATCTTCGAGCGCTTTCATCGCACGGATGGTGCTCGTGACCGCAAGGCCGGCGGCGCCGGGCTCGGGCTTGCCATCGTGCAGGCCATCGCCGAGGCTCACGACGGTCAGGTCCGTGCCGTCGATCCCGCCGGAGCCGGGGCCCGCATCGAACTGGAGATCGATCGTTTCGTTGCCGCCCGGGGCCCACGGCCACCCGTCGCGCGGACTGACTCCGACCCGCCCCGGCGGCCGGCGGGCGCGGGTTCGGGACATCAAGCCTGACCCCCCCGCGGCGCCGGTCGACGGCCGTGAGGGTGATCACGCCCGCTACCGCGGTTACGGCGCGGTCACCAGGAGCGCCAGGCCGCGCCGGTCGCCGGCAGCGCGCATCCGGGCCAGGCCATTGCGCGCGCCCTTCAGGTAGCGATCCAGGAACGCGATGCTCACGCGCTCGACGATCGTGAGCTGCGGCTGCTGGACGGTGTACGGGGGCAGGTGCGGTGCGCCGAGCAGCCGCAGGAGGAACTTGGGACGGTGGGCGATGCCGAAGAACGCGTCGGTGTTGCGCGGATCGTTGACCGTGTCCGCGGTCCCCTGCGTCGCGAGCAGCGGCGGTCCCGGCACCAGGGAGCCGCCGCCGGGGATCTGGGCACCTGACAGGATGACGGCCGCGCGCACCCGAGGGTCGCGATAGAAGCGGTCGTAGGCCACCGCCAATGCTGTCTCGCCGCCGTCGGACTGCCCACTGACAGCGATCCGCTGCGCGGCGATCATGCCGTGCAGGAGCGTGTGTGCCGCGATGTTGGCCCCGAGCATGCCCGAGATGACGACGCTCATGTCCCGCGGCTGGTTGACGAGGTCCGATTCGTCGGGCCCCCCGGGGGCATTGGCGTTCTCCAAGGGAAACACCGGTGCGGCGACGACGTAGCCGGCCTGCGCCCAGGCCCGGAGGAGACGGAAGTAGGTCGCAGGGGTGACCGCGAAGCCGTGACCGAAGATGATCAGCGGAAATGGCCCGGCGGCGCGATCAGGCGGGGCATTGGCCATGTCGACCCGGCCGGCGGGGCCCTGAGCCGGGTAGCGGATGATCGTCGTCAGGGCGCGGGGCCGCGGCGGCTGCCCCGGCACCGAGATCGTGCGGGTGTGATCGACGAAGGTCAGCTGTTCCTTGCCAACGGCGAACGGCGATCCGGATGGCGGCGGCTGGGGCGAGGCTCGCGGTCCCGTGCTCAGTCCGGCGGCGCCCAGTCCGGCGGCGCCCACGCCGGTGAGCGTGCAGACCGTCACGATCGCCACAGCGGCGCGGCTCACTTCAGGTAGACGGCGAAGAAGTCCCGATCATCGGGCGTCAGGTAGCGCTGCGGCGAGCGGTCCATGCCCGGCAGCAGGTTGGCCGCTCCGACGGCGCCGGGCGCGCGGTAGGTGATGAAGCTCGGCCAGTAGGTGTTGATGTCCAGCTCCATCGCCCGGATCGCCCCGGCGTGGCGCAGGATCGAGGCCAGCGAGCTGACGGTCTGGTCACTGGCGACGGCGTAGAGGAGGTTGCCGCGGGCGTCCACCCCGACTCCCGATCGCCACACGCGAACAGCGTTGCCGAGGGTGGCGCCCCATTCCGGTCCGTCGCCGAGGTTCGGGTTCAGCTGCCCGCCGGCGACGATCAACGGAAGATTCTGACGAGCAAAGGCGACATTCGGCCCGGCCGATGCGCCCCCGGTCCACGCGACGATGTCGATCCGCCCGTCGCGGTAGCGGACGATCGTCGCCACCCCGTTGCGCATGGGAACGTAGGTGTGACCGTCGCTGGCGAACCCGCCCCCCGAATCGCTGAGCTTGAAGGCGCTGTTGAAGGTCGCCACCAGGCGGCCACGCGTGCTCGCCGGAACCTCCATCGGTCCTCGCGACGCCATTGAGACCGCCGGCTCCGCGCGACCGGGATAGAGCTGGGTGCTCGTCTCGGTGGCGTCGATCCACGCAACACCGGCGACCATCTGCGGGTAGTTGGGGTCAGGGCGGTAGCTGGTGACCAGCACCGGTGGTCGTCCTGGCCCGCGCGCGAAGGTGGCGCGCCACACCCCTTCGCCCGGCAGAGCGGGCCTGATCACCGGCGCGATCGACGGCGGCCGGTAGGCGGGGGCCGCCGCGACACGCGACCGCGCCCCGATGGCCCCTGCGTCCGCTCCCGCCTGACGGGGCAGGGCGTGCAGTGCCGGGCCACCGGTGGACGGCGCGTTGAGCGAGTAATAGGTCGACTCGATCTTGTTGACAAGTCCTCGGGCGCCGTTGTCGCGCAGCCACTCCACGCTGCGGATCGCGAGGCTGGTGTCCGAAGGCTGCGCCAGCATCAGCAGATAGGACACGAGTGCGGGGAGCACGCACAGCAGCCCCGTCAGGGCGATGATGCGTCGGATCCGGCGCGGCCGGGGCCGGGACCGCCGCCGCCGTGAGGCCGGCGACACTCTGGCGGCGCTCGGCGGTGCGCGCAGCGACCCAGCGCTCGTCCTCACTGACACGCGCGCATCATGGCAGGCCCCGTGGGTGACTGGTTAAAAGCTGGCTGAGAACATACTCATCGTCTGGTGGGCAGGTGGGCAGCGTTACCCGGTGAAGCACACCTGCAAGCCATCACGTAATAGTGAGAACGTCCTCATCTGATGTGACGGTGAGCTGAGAAGTTACTCACTTCACCGTCAGGTTCAGTTGAGGCACTAAACGCATCATGCCGCTCATGCAGCCCGTCAAGTCCGGGCCGGCTCGC
>JBAQGP010000736.1:0-3971 GCA_049287845.1 Solirubrobacteraceae bacterium
GCCCCGGATCGCGTTGCTTCAGGCCCGCGGCCGCGTTCACGGCCTGGGCGCCGGGGCGAGCGCATCGTCAACGATGGCCGGTGCCGCGCGGGAGCTGACCCGCGCCACCCTCCCGGCGCTGTGGCTCTCTCCGCGTGAGATCGTCGCGCCCGCGTACGGCCAACGCGTCTTCATCGCGTCTGCCGCAGCGCTGAACGATCTGGGCCGTGCAAATTCGTCCTCGACGCAGGCATCGCGCGTGGTCAGCGCCTTGATCCTGGGGGCAATGCGTGGTGTGGCGGGCGATGCGATCAGCTTGGCCGCGAGTGGCGATCACCGACTCCGCGGCGCCCGTCACGAGATGGTCGAAGGCGACCACGCGGCCTCCGCCGGACGGCCGGAGGCCGCCGTCCACGCCTACGCGGCTGCCTGGACCGCCGCGTTCCGGGCGCTGACGCGGTATGTCGCGTCGCGCGCGGTCACCGTGCCCGCCTCAGATGTGAGCGCGGCGGCGAAGACGGCGTTGGGAAGCCGGAAGATCCGGCTGGCCGGACCACGCATCCTCGCCAGTGGCCCGGAACTGCGCCGCGCCGGAAAGCCCGAGCTGTTCTTCGTCGGCTCCGAGGCGTGCCCGTTCTGTGCGGTGGAGCGCTGGGGGATGATCGTGGCGCTGTCGCAATTCGGCACGTTCTCAGACCTCCGTCTGATGCAGTCCGACACCCAGCATCAGCCAGCGATCCGGTCATTCACATTCGCGGGCTCGCGCTACCGGAGCCGGTACATCGCCTTCGTGCCGGTGGAGGCATTCAGCAACGTCCACAAGGGCTTCGGCTACGCGCCGCTCCAGCCACTCACCGGGCCGCAGCAGGCGCTGGTCAGGCGCTTTGATCCTCAGACGCAGGTCCCGTTCGTCGACGTCGATAACCGCTATGTCAAGGTCGACTCCACTGTCCAGCCCACGCTGCTGGCGGAGATGTCCTGGACCGGAGTCGTTCAGTCACTGACCCGGCCCGGCAGCCTCGCTGCTCAGGCCGTCAGCGGCGAGGCAGAGGTATTTACCGCAGAGGTGTGTGCGGTCACTGGGGGCCGTCCGCGGTCGGTGTGCTCGCGCCCGATCGTCGCCCAATACCGGGCAGCCCTGCCCTTGCTCGACGGTAAGGGCGGCGGCTGTCCAACGTCTTCTCCGCCGAGTGCCGCCGAGCGCCGCGGCGGTCAGCACCCCCGGGCCTGGCCGGCCCGCTGCATCGTGTGAGGCCGGAGGTCCTCTAGCGGCATGGCAACAGCCTGCGCACGGTGCGCCATGATGGTGCCCGACGGCGCGAAGTTCTGTGGGGAATGCGGCGCACCGATACTCCCGCGGTGTCGTGGCTGCGGGACGATCGCGACAAGCGCCGATCAGCGTTTCTGTCAGGAATGCGGTCAGCCGCTCGCTGTGGGGGTGCCGGCAACCAGGCCCGAACCCAGCTCCGGCAGCCGCGGGAGTTCTGTGGAGCGCCGTCAGGTCTCGGTCCTGTTCGCAGACCTGACCGGCTTCACCGCATTCAGCGAGCGGCGGGACGCCGAGGACGTGCGGGAGATGCTGTCGGAGTACTTCGATCACGCGCGGCGGATCGTTGACTCCTACGGCGGACGCGTCGAGAAGTTCATCGGCGACGCCGTGATGGCGCTATGGGGAGCCCCGGTTGCCAATGAGGATGACGCCGAGCGCGCCGTCCGGGCGGCGCTGGACCTCGTGGCAGCGGTGACCGCACTGGGCGATCGACTCGGCGTGGAGCTACGCGTCCGAGTCGGGGTCCTCACCGGGCAGGCGGCGGTCGAGCTCGATGCCGTCGCGGAGGGGATGGTCATCGGGGACGCCATCAACACCGCGTCACGGATTCAGTCTGTGGCCGAGCCGGGAACGGTGCTCGTCGACGAGGTCACGAGGGCGGTCTCCGGTCGTGCGATCGCGTACGAGGACGGGGGCGCGCATGCGGTCAAGGGCAAGACCGACCGTGTGCAGACGTGGCGGGCCCTCCGGGTCATCGCCGCGGTCGGCGGCGCCGGTCGTGTGGACCTAGAGCTGCCGCTCGTCGGCCGCGCTGAGGAGATGAGCGTGATCAGGCGGGCCCTCGACGAGGTGATCAGCGGGCACGCCGGACTCCAGCTCGTCACGCTGGTCGGCCAGCCTGGCCTCGGCAAGTCGCGCCTGGCGTGGGAATTCAAGAAATATGCGGACGGTTTGGCGACCAGAGTCCTCTGGCACCATGGACAGGCATCGAGCTTCGGCCAGGGGGTGGGCTTCTCGGCGCTTGCCGAGATGGTCCGGATGCGGGCGCAGATCGGCTTGGACGAGCGAGCCACCGCCCAGCGGCCCAAGCTGCACGCTCTCGTCCACGAGCTCGTCGCGTCATCCGATGAGGACACGCGTGCTCGGGTCATGCGCGGCTTCCAGCGCCTCCTCGGACTCGACGACGGTGGCCAGGCGATCGATCTCGGCGAGCTGTTCACGTCATGGCGGAACCTGTTTGAGCGGCTCGCCGTCCGCGCTCCGGTCGTTCTGCTGTTCGAGGATCTCCATTGGGCCGATCAGGGGCTGTTCGATTTCATCGCACACCTGTGCGAGTGGAGCGCCCGGTCGCAGATCCTGGTGCTCGTGCTAAGCCGCCCGGACGAGCGGTTGGAGACGTTCGGCTCCCTGGGGGAGCGGATCGACCTCATGCCCCTCAGTGACGACGACATCGAAAAGCTTGTCGGGGCCGCGGTCGATCGCGCGCCCGTGGAGCTGGTCAACACCGTGCGCCAGCACGCAGCCGGGGTTCCCCTGTTCGCCGTCGAGTCGCTGCGGATGCTGACCGACCGGGGGGTGATGATCGCCGAGGACGAGGCACACCGCTATCGGCTCGTCGGCGATGTGCACGACCTCGACGTTCCCCCGAGCATTCAGGCCCTGGTCGCCGCCCGCCTGGATCGCCTCGGGGAACTGGAGCGGGAGATGCTGCGGGGCGGCGCGATCTTCGGTCAGCGATTCAACCTCGCCGCTGCGGCTGCGGTTGCCGGAGTGGGTGCCGCAGACGCGCGGTCGCTGCTCGACGGGCTCGTCGCCAAGCAGTTTCTCGGCGTCGACAGCGATCCCCGCTCGCAGTCGTACCGAAGCTACGGGTTCGTGCATCGACAGGTCCAGCGCGTGGTCCTCGACACCCTGTCCAGGCGCGAGCGCAAGGCCCGGCACCTGAGCGCCGCGGAATGCCTCACCCGTCAGGGGTCAGACCCCGATCTTGCCGCGATCCTCGCTGGACACCTCGTCGCCGCATGCGAGGCGCGTCCCGATGACGCTGACACTCCCGACATCCGACGCCGCGCGCTGCGCCTCACGCTGGATGCGGCGCAACGCGCAGACGGCGTCGGGGCGCTGAACGAAGCCGTCGAGTTGTTTGCACAGGCCGCTCGGATCGACGCCGACCCCGCGCGGCGTGCCGGCCACCTCGTCCGTGCCGCACGCTGCGCCGAACGCTACGGGGGTCTGGAGCAGGTCGCTGCCGATCACTACGCCGCGGCTCGAACGCTGCAGGAACAGGCCGGGCGCACGCGCGAGGCTCTGCGGCTCCGTGCCCGCGAGCTGTACGTCTACCGATGGAGCCGATCCCCTGAAGAACTTATCCCCCCGCTCCGAGAGATCTATGACGCCGTGCGGGGCGACCACGACGCCGTCTTTGCGGACACGGCCGCCTCGCTGGCGGCAATCCTGTACGCCGATGGGTCCGCCGAGGCGGCTGAGCGTATTGCTGCCGAAGCCGCCGATGCGGCCGAGAGGACCGGTGCCTACGAGGAGCTTGGGCTGGCGTTGAACTGCCGTGCATCCGCCCTCATCGAACTGGCGCGACCGATGGACGCGCTCCCGCTCTTTCAGGCCGCGCTTGAGACCAAGAAGCGCTATACGCCGTCCGACGTCTCGGCCTCGTTGGGGAACCTTGCGGTCACGCTCACCGCGCTGGGACGCTTCACCGAGGCCG
>JBAQGP010000737.1:0-1692 GCA_049287845.1 Solirubrobacteraceae bacterium
CCGCGCCGCCGATGACGGGGCCGCCGAGCACGGCGATGCCGGTGATGCCCCCGTACACGCCCATCGCCCAGCCGCGGCGCTCGGGCTCAAACGCGGTGGAGACCAGGGCCAGCGACAGCGGCGCCACCAGCGCCGCGGCCGACCCCTGCACCGCCCGGGAGGCGATCAGCAGGCCGGCGTTGGGCGCCAGCGCGCACGCGATCGACCCCAGCACGAACAGTCCCAGTCCGGCGGCGAACAGCCGGCGGCGGCCCAGCCGGTCGCCGAGCGCCGCCGCCGGCACCAGCAGCACGGCGAAGCTGAGGCCGTAGGCGTTGACGGTCCACTCCAGCTCGTCGATCGAGGTGTGCAGGTCGCTGCGGATCGCCCCCAGCGCGGTCGCGACGACGAGCGCGTCGAGCGCCACCATCAGTGAGGCCACTGAGCTCAGTATGAGAACCCAGCGAGCGGTCTTCATGTTCACGGCTCCTCCTTCGGGTCGTTTTGGTCCTCGCTGGTTGAGACCCGGACCCCTCGCGCAATTCAGCGATGATTTCCGGCGCCCGGTGGTGTCCTAGGAAGTGGATGCGTGAAATGGCCTGGCAACGGGAGCGCCTGGAGCACAACCGTCTCGCGCGCGCGCAGCGCGGCGACGAGGACGCGTTCGCCCGGCTCACCGAGCCCTACCGCCGCGAGCTTCAGCTGCACTGCTACCGGATCGTCGGCTCGCTGCAGGACGCCGAGGACCTCCTCCAGGAGACGCTGCTGTCGGCGTGGCGGGGCCTGGAGCAGTTCGAGGGTCGCTCCTCGCTGCGGGCGTGGCTGTACACGATCGCCACCAACCGGTGCCTCAACGCCCTGCGCGACCGTGAGCGCCGCCCGCAGGCGGCGCCGGGAGACCGGCCCGGCGTGGCGCACCCCGCCGAGAGCTTTGCCGAGATCAGCTGGCTGCAGCCCTACCCCGACGCGCTCCTGGAGGGCGTGATCGACATCGCCCCGGGGCCCGAGGCCCGCTACGAGGCCAAGGAGTCCGTGGCGTTGGCCTTCGTCTCCGGGCTTCAGCACCTGGCGCCCCGCCAGCGGGCGGTGCTCGTCCTGCGCGACGTCCTGGGCTTTCACGCCGACGAGGTCGCCGACATGCTCGGGTCCAGCGAGGCCTCGGTCAACAGCGCGCTGCAACGCGCGCGCGCCAAGCTGGAGACACGGCTCCCGCCACGCCAGGAGCGCTTGGCCATGCCCCGCGGCGGCGTTGACGCGGGCCTGGTCAACCGCTTCGCCGAGGCCTTCGAGCGCGACGACATCGACGGCGTCATCGCCCTGCTCACCGAGGACGCGGTGGTCAGCATGCCGCCCGAGCCCGAGTGGCACCAGGGCCGGGACGCCATCGACGCCTTCCTGCGCGCCCGGCATCTCGCCCGGCTGCCGCGCCGCTGGCGGTTTCACCCGGTGGCGGCCAACCTCCAGCCGGCCTACGCCTACTACTTCGAGGGCGACGGCGGGTGGACGCGCGCGGGGATGTTCGTCATCGGCGCGCGCCCCGACGGCATCGAGTCCATCACCCGCTTCCACGATGGCGGGTTGCTGGACCGGTTCGGCGCGCCCGCGCGGCTCTGACGCGGCTGACGCCGGCCTACGCCTGCACGCCGCCCCCGTCGATCACCCACGCCTGACCGTTGATCGCCGCCGCGGCCGGCGAAGCGAGGTGCACGACCG
>JBAQGP010000738.1:0-2589 GCA_049287845.1 Solirubrobacteraceae bacterium
GGCCAGTCCAGCGGCGGTGGGTATGGGCCCGCGGCGGGGTGGACGAAGACGTAGGAGCCGCGACGATCCAGCTCGTCGAACAGCGGATCCCACGCCGGATCTCCGAGGTAGACGCCGCTGACGTTGGACAGCAGCATGACGCCGTCGAGCGCCAGCACATCGAGCCCATGGCTCAACTCCGACAGGGCGAGAGACATGTCGGTCAGCGGCAGCACGGCCAGCCCGGCCAGACGCCCGGGCTCGGATCGCACGCACTCGGCGATCTGCTCGTTGGCGATCCGCGCCAGCTCGGCCTCCTGTCCGCGATCACCGACGGCGGCGCCCGGGGGACCGGTCGAGATGACCGCTCCGTCTATGGCGTAACGGTCCATCATCGCCAGCAGGTCGTCGAGCGAGGCGGGCGGCAGCGCCGCCGCGGCGCCAGCCGACGCCAGCGCTGACCGGTAGGCGTCGGTGATGACGTGGGCGTGGAG
Organism: Solirubrobacteraceae bacterium; assembly: GCA_049287845.1. Taxonomy (GTDB): domain Bacteria; phylum Actinomycetota; class Thermoleophilia; order Solirubrobacterales; family Solirubrobacteraceae; genus Palsa-465. Next base: position 474 of record JBAQGP010000738.1, read on the forward strand.
ATCGATGCGCGTCACGGCGCCGCCGGCGCGTCCAAGATCGCCACCACCCGTGCGGGCGCGCCGCTGGCGCCCATGATCCGCAGCGGGAAGCAGGCAACGGTGAAGCCGGTGGGCGGGAGCGCGGACAGGTTGACCAGCCGCTCGATCTGGGAGTAGGGGAGGTCGCACTGATGAGCGGCCCAGAAGACGCCCGGCTCGTCGCGTTCAAGCGCTTCGCGGGCCTGCACATCAAGCGGCTGATCCCAGCCCCAGGCATCGATGCCCATCATCCGCACGCCGTGGTCATACAGCCAGTGCGTCGCCTCGGCGGTGACGCCGGGGCCGAGGAACATGTAGTCGAGCTCGCCGTAGAAGGCGTCGCGGCCGGTGTGCACCAAGACGATATCGCCCTCGGCCAGCGCGTGGTCGGCGGCGGCGACCGCCTGCTGCATCTCGACGGCGGTGATCGCGTCGCCATCGGCCTTGCCCGTGAAATCCACGACCACGCCCGGCGCGAAGAACCGCTCCAAGGGCAGCTCGTCGATCGTCTGCGCCCGTTCGCCCGCCACCACCGTGTTGTAGTGATATGGCGCGTCGACATGCGTGGAGTTGTGGGTGCCGAGGTAGGTGAACGTCTCTCGAGCCCACCCCTCACCGTTGCGCAGCAGACGCCGGGGAACCCCGAACTGCTGCTCGATGTCGCCGGCGCCCCCGTCATGATCGATGTAGTCGATTACCGTGCGGGCGAAGCGGGGCGCCTCCGCATCGGTGCTCGTGATTGGTGCCGATAGGTCGACGATTCGCATTGGGCGGATGCTAATCCATTTGGATACAGTTGCGCAGTCGCGGTCCAAACTGGTTGAATGGACCCATGAGGAGAGGCCGATGACGCCGACCCCGTTCGCTGTGGGGTCCTTTTCCGTCGGCTCCGCCGAGCCGTTCGCCGGGCTGGTGCTCGGCGATCGCATGACCCAACTGGGCAGTCACCTGAGCGCCGGCGTGACCGTCGTCTCGCTGCTCGAGGACTGGGAGCGTTCCATGCGCCTCCTGCAGGATCTGGCCGACACCCTCCCCGCGGAGGAGTGCGAGCACCGCGTGGCGGAGGTGCGCGCGCTGCCACCGGTGCAGCCGCCCGCGCAGTTATTCCAGGCCGGGGCCAACTACAAGCAGCATCTCGTGGAGCTGATGAGCGCGGGCCAGGACCGCATGCATCACCTCACCAGCGCCGAGGAGCGCCAGGTGGCCATGGGCCGCCTTGACCAGCGCGCCCGCACCGGTTCGCCGTACGTCTTCGTGGGCGTGCCGTATTCGTTGACGGGCGCCGAGGACGACATCGTGCTGCCTGCGGCGGTGGCGCAGCCCGACTGGGAGCTGGAGCTGGCGGTGGTCATCGGCCGCCCCGCCCACCAGGTGGCGCGGGAGCGCGCGCTGGACGTCGTCGCCGGTTACACGATCGCCAACGACATCACGGCCCGCGACCGGGTGTTCCGCCCGGACGTCGCGGCGATCGGCACCGACTGGCTGGCCGGCAAGAACTGGCCGACGTTCACGCCCGTGGGGCCCTATCTGGTGCCGGCGACGCATGTCCCCAATCCCGCCGACCTCCGGATCACCCTGCGACTCAACGGCCGCGTCATGCAGGACGCCAGCACGAGCGACATGATGTTCGACATCCCGCGGTTGATCGAGCACGCCTCGTCGATCACAGAGCTGCGTCCGGGCGACTTGCTGCTCACGGGTTCGCCGGCCGGCAACGGCGTACACCACGGGCGGTTCCTGCAGCCGGGCGACGTGATCGAGAGCGAGATCACGGGGCTGGGACGCCAGCGCAACCACTGCAAGGCGCAAACCGCCGACGCGGCAGTGCCGGTCGCCGCCGAGCTCAACGGGTAACCCGGAGCAAGCGCGTGGGCCCGGCGCCGGACACGAGGGGAGCAACCGCCGAAACGGGCGTGGCGCAGCGTGTGCTGATCGTGGGCGCCGGCCCGGCGGGGCTCTCCCTGGCGATCGCAATGTGCCGCCGCGGGCTGTCCCCCGACGTCATCGACGTCGCCACCGAGTTGAGGGCGCCGGGTGCGGCGCTCACGCTGCTGGCGCCGGCGTTGCGCGCGCTTGACACCCTCGGGCTGGCCGAGGG
>JBAQGP010000739.1:0-3532 GCA_049287845.1 Solirubrobacteraceae bacterium
ATGGTCATGCCCGGCGACAACGTCCAGATGGAGATCGAGCTCATCCAGCCGATCGCCATGGACCAGGGTCTGCGGTTCGCGATCCGCGAGGGCGGCCGCACGGTCGGCTCGGGAGTCGTTACCGAAGTCATTCAGTAGTCAGTTGCAGTGGGCGGCGGGCCCTCGGCCCGCCGCTTTCTTTGTGTCAAGTCAGATACGACGACAGACATCGGCCGCCCGGGTGGTCCGGGTACGGCCGCGTCGATGAGAGAACGAAAGACCTAGAAGACCTCCGTGGCAACAATCGCTCAAAACAAGATCCGCATTCGCCTGAAGTCCTACGACCATACGGCGATCGAGACGGCGGCGAAGGAGATCGTCGAGACGGCGACGCGCACGGGTGCGACCGTCTCCGGACCGGTGCCGCTGCCCACGGAGAAGAACGTGTATTGCGTGATCCGGTCCCCGTTCAAGGACAAGGACTCCCGCGAGCACTTCGAGATCCGTACCCACAAGCGTCTGATCGACATCCACCAGCCGACCCCCAAGACCGTCGACTCGCTCCAGCGGCTCGACCATCTCCCGGCCGGAGTGGACATCGAGATCCGCCTCGCTTCCTGACCCGATGACCGCGATCCTGGCCAAGAAGCTCGGCATGACCCAGCGGTTCCTGGAGGACGGCAAGGTCGAGCGCGTCACCGTGCTCGAGGCGGGGCCGTGTCCGGTCACCGCCATCCGCACCTTCGAGCGCGACGGCTACGAGGCCGTCCAGCTCGCCTTCGGCGCCTGCAAGGAGAAGGTGCTGACCAGGGCGCAGCTCGGGCACCTCAAGAAGGCCGACGCCTCGGCGCATCGCCACGTGGTGGAGTTCCGCGACCACGCCGGCGAACTGCTCGTGGGCGAGACGGTCACCGTCGAGGCGTTCGAGGTCGGCCAGAAGGTCAAGATCTCCGGCAAGTCCAAGGGCAAGGGCTTCGCCGGCACGATCAAGCGCCACAACTTCTCCTCCGGGCCCAAGTCCCACGGCTCCCACAACGTCCGCGCGCCGGGCTCGATCGGCGCTTCGGCGACTCCGTCGCGCGTGTTCAAGGGCATTCGCGGCCCCGGGCGTATGGGCGGCGGGCGCGTGACCCAGCGCGGGCTGACCATCGTCGAGATCATGCCCAATCGCAATCTGCTGCTGGTGCGCGGCGCGGTGCCCGGACCGACGGGCTCGACCGTGGAGGTGCGCACCGATGGCTAGGACCGCACCCAAGCTCGGCGGCGGATCGGCCACGCTGGACCCGACCGCGTTCGAGGCCAGCTTCAACATGCCCTTGGTCCACGAGACCGTGCGCGCGGAGCTCAACGCGCGCCGGCAGGGCACCCACGCCACTAAGACGCGCGGCGAAGTGTCGGGCGGCGGCGCCAAGCCATGGCGCCAGAAGGGCACCGGACGCGCCCGCGCCGGGTCCTCCCGCTCGCCGATATGGACCGGCGGCGGCACCGTCTTCGGCCCTCAGCCGCGCCACTACACCGTCAAGGTCAACCGCAAGGCGCGCCGTGCCGCGCTGCGCTCCGCGCTGTCGGTGCACGCCGAGCGCGAGTCGCTGGCCGTGTTCGACGCCGGCGTGTTCGACGCTCCGTCCACCAGGCGAGCCGCCGACATGCTCGACGACTGGCATTCCGGCGATGACACGATCCCCCGCCGCCCGACCACGTTGGTCCTGCTCTCAGAGGACGAGGCCAACGCCGGGCTGTCGTTTCGCAACCTCTGGCGCGTCGCGGTGATGCCGGCGGTCGACGCGGGGGTGGCTGACGTGATGCGCGCGGGGACGCTGCTGGTTTCCGAGACGGCGCTTGACCAGCTCGTGGCCCGGGCCAGCGGCTCTGGCGCGAGCAACCAGGAGGAGGCCGCGTAATGGACCCCAGTCAGGTCATCATCCGCCCGGTCGTGTCCGAGAAGTCATTCGTGCTCGCCGAGGCCGGCAAGTACACCTTCCGCGTCCACGATCGCGCGCACAAGACCCAGATCCGCCAGGCCGTCGAGCAGCTGTGGGACGTCAAGGTGGTCCAGGTCCGTACCGCCTCTGTGAAGTCCAAGCCCAAGCGCCGCGGCCAGACCGCGGGTCGCACGCGGCAGTGGAAGAAGGCCATGGTCCAGCTGCGCGCGGGCGACTCGATCCCGATCTTCCAGGCGTTCGAGGCGCCCGAGTAATGCCCATCCGCAAGCCAAAGCCGACCTCCCCGGGTATGCGCTTCGTCTCGTACCCGGACTTCGCCGAGGTCACCCGGACGCACCCGGAGAAGTCGCTCACCGAGGGCTTGAAGAAGTCCGGGGGGCGTAACTCCAACGGGCGCAAGACCGCGCGTCATCGCGGCGGCGGCGCCAAGCGCCTGTATCGCCGGATCGACTTCAAGCGGCTCAAGGACGGGATCCCCGCCAAGGTGGCCGAGATCGAGTACGACCCCAACCGGTCGTCCTACATCGCGCTGCTGCACTACGCCGACGGCGAGAAGAGCTACATCCTGGCCCCCGGCCGGCTGCGCGTCGGGGCGACCGTGATGTCGGGCCCCGGCGCCGACATCCGCGTCGGCAATGCCCTGCCGCTGTCCAACATGCCGCCGGGCACAATCGTTCACAACGTGGAGCTGACCCCCGGGCGCGGCGGCCAGATGGCTCGCTCGGCAGGTACGGGCGTCCAGCTTCTGGCCAAGGAAGGCGACTATGCCACGCTCCGCCTGCCATCGGGCGAGATGCGGATGGTCCGCGCCGAGTGCCGCGCCACGGTGGGCACGATCGGCAACTCCGACCATCAGAACGTCAAGATCGGCAAGGCGGGGCGTAAGCGACACATGGGCGTGCGCCCGCAGACCCGCGGGACCGCGATGAACCCGGTCGACCACCCTCATGGCGGTGGCGAGGGCTCCACGACCCCGGGTCGCCACCCGGTGACCCCTTGGGGCGTGCCCACGCTGGGGTACCGCACCCGCAAGAAGAACAAGCGATCCGACCAGTACATCGTGCGCGGCCGGAGACGAGGTAAGAAGCGATGAGCCGTTCGAGCAAGAAGGGGCCGTTCGTACAGGAGCGGCTGATATCGCGCATCGAGGCGATGAACGCCTCCGGCGAGAAGCGCATGATCCGGACGTGGTCGCGCTCGTCGACCATCTTCCCCGAGATGGTGGGACACACGATCGCGGTCCACGACGGCCGCAAGCATGTGCCGGTGTTCGTCTCGGAGTCGATGGTGGGCCACAAGCTCGGCGAGTTCGCGCCGACGCGGCTGTACCGCGGCCATGCCGGAACGGGTAAGCGGCGATGAGCCCCGACGAGCCCGAGAAGACCGACGACGTCGAGGAGACGGCACCCGCGACCGAGGCGGACTCCTCGCCCGGCGCGGAGGCTGAGCCCGTCGCCGACAGGGAAGCGCAGGAGCCCGAAGCCGAGGAGGCACCCAAGCCGCGCCGCCGTCGCCGCAAGGCGGCCGAGCCCGTGGCTGAGGAGCCCGTGGCTGTGGAGCCTGTGGCTGAGGAGCCCGAGGCCGAGAGTGAGGCGACCGAGGCCGTGGCC
>JBAQGP010000740.1:0-1811 GCA_049287845.1 Solirubrobacteraceae bacterium
GACCCAGTGTCCCCTGCTCCTCGGAGGCGGACCGCCGCCGAGAGGCGGGACGCCGCCCCGGAGCGGCGGCGTCGTGCGCGCCCGGAGACCGTGGAGGGACTGGCGTACCGCCGCGCCGACATGAGCACCCCGTCGCGGGTCGAGTTCAACGTGGCCGTCATCCTCCACGAACGGGGCGACCTGGCGGGAGCGATCGCCGCCTACGGGCGCGCTGAGCGGCGGGGCGACCCCGATGCCGCGTTCAACCTCGGGGTACTGCTATGCGAGGCCGGGGACCTCGACGGCGCCGAGACGTCGTGGCGGCGCAGCGCCCACTTCGGCAACGCTCGGGCGACCGAGGATCTCGGATTCCTGGTTCGCCGCCGCCGTGAGCGACAGGTGGCCGGGACCGAGCGAGAGGGCGCCGACCGGTGACCGTCGCGCCGGCTGCGCTCGTTCGGTTCGGATCGCCGTTTGGACGGGCGGGACGGATCACTCGTGGTTACGCGCGGGTGTCCGTCGGCCTCGGCTCGGTACTTCTTCGCGTCAGACTGTGGTGATGCCCGCCGCACGATTCATCACCAGCGCCGATACCGACCACGTGCGCATCACAACGTGGACTTTCGAAGACGGGGAGGACACCGGCCATCACCGTCACGACTACGACTACATCATCGTGCCCGTCACCGGCGGCACCTTCGCGATCACGGAGCCAGACGGAACGACACGCCAGATGACCCAGGAAGCCGCGGTCGCCTATCTCGGACACGCAGGCACCGAGCACAATGTCATCAGCCGCAGCGGTCGCACAGCAGTCTTCGTGGAGGTCGAGATCAAGCGGTGAACCCCCCGCCCGCGGCCGGATCTCAGCGCACGGCCCGGGCGGCGGTCCGCGTGGCCGCGACCGCCAGCAGGTCGGCGCGCTCGTTGAGCGCGTGGCCGAGGTGCCCCTTGACCCAATGCCAGCGAACCTGCTCGTGGTCTGAGGCTGCGGCTTCGAGCTGCACCCAGATCTCCTGGTTCTTGACCGGGTCGCCCGAGGCCGTCTTCCATTCCTTGCGTTTCCAGCCCGCCATCCAGGCGGTCATGCCGTCGTGCAGATAACGCGAGTCGGTCACGACGCAGGCCCGCGAGCCGGACGGCAGCGCGCGCAACCCCTCCAGCGCGGCGATCATCTCCATGATGTTGTTCGTCGTGTGGGCCAGCCCACCGCTGTATTCCTCGATGACCCCATCCTCCCAGCAGACCAGGGCAGCCCACCCGCCAGGGCCCGGATTGCGCTGGCATGCGCCATCAGTCCAGACCAGCACCTCGCCCGGCGCGGCTCTCGGGAGGTGGCCGGGCAGTGACTTGGATCGGCGACGCGGGTTGACGGCCACCTGCGGGATTCAACCAACCCCCGAACCCGGAAAGCCGCTGGGCGGGGCAGGTGGCCAGGAACGGGGACGCGCTCGGCCTCGCCGCCCCGTCGCCGCCTACGAGCTCAGGGCGCGGTGCGAATGCCGCTGACGATCACCGGACACGACCCGTTGCAGGTTCCCGACGGCCACCGGGACGAGCAGGATGGTGGTCAGTGCCTCGGCGACGATCGCAATCAAGATCGGCATGTCATATCCGGCCTCCATGAAGCCGAATAGCGGCTGGCTCTCGGCGATGAAGAGCGCCACAAGCGAACCCACGGCGATCGTCAGCGCGACCACTGAGAGCAGACCGGCCGCCAGATCGGCCCGCCGATCGCCGAGCATCCGATCGATCGGTGCGAGCAGGCCGATCGCCACGATCGCGGCCCCGATCGCATTCAGGAGGAACAGCGGTCCGACCGTCGGCAGGAC
>JBAQGP010000741.1:0-5082 GCA_049287845.1 Solirubrobacteraceae bacterium
GCTCGCCGATCTGCTCGATGAACTTCTCCGGCGGCACGTTGACGCCGAGGTCGATGACGGTGAAGCCGGCGCCCTCGAGCATGATGTTGCAGAGGTTCTTGCCGATGTCGTGGACGTCGCCCTTGACGGTGCCCATGAGGAAGGTCCCGGCTCCGGCCGTCCCGGTCTCGGCCAGCAGCGGGCGCAGGATGTCCAGCGCGCCCTGCATCGCGCGGGCCGCGATGAGCATCTCGGGCACGAAGTAGTCGCCGCGCTCGAAGCGGGCTCCGACCTCCTCAAGCGACGGGATGAGCGCGTCATACAACATGCGCTCGGGCTCCAGTCCGTCCTCCAGACCCCCGTTCACGCCGTCGGTGACCGCGGGCGCGTTGCCGATCAGCGTCTCGTCGTAGAGCAGCTGCAGGATCTCCTCATGGGTCATGCGGCGTGTTCTCCTTGCTCGGTGTTGCCGAGGCGCCGGGTCAGGATTCCGGCCTCCTCGATGAGAATGGGTTTCAGCTCGGCGATGCGCTCGGGGGTCATGCGCACGGTCGGTCCCGTGATGCTCAGCGCGGCGACGACCTGGCCACCGGCACCGCGCACCGGAGCGGCGATGGCCGCCAGGCCGATCTCCAGCTCCTCGATCGCCTCGGCGAAGTCGTCGCGGCGGATGCGGGCCAGCTCGGCGAGCAGCCGCTCGGGATCGGTGATGGTGCGCGCGGTGAGCGCGGGAGGGCGCACCGGGATGGGTGCCCGAGCGAAGGCCATGAACACCTTGCCATTGGCGGTGCAGTGATAGTCCGCGGAGCGGCCGAGCCATTGGCCGGCGCCGAGGAAGTGCGCGCTCTCGACCTGGGCGATGTGCTCGACGCCCTGCGGGCCCGGCACCGCCAGGTTGATCGTCTCGCCGGTCTGAGCGCCCAGCACATCGAGCGACCCGCGGGCCAGCTCCAGGATGCTGCGCTCCAGCATGCTGCGCTCGGCCACGCGGAGGATCGCCGGCCCGGGGCGCAGTCGCCCGCGCTCCCCGTCCTGCTCGACGAGACCCTGGCGTTCCAGGGCGGACACCAGGCGAGATGCGGTGCTCTTGGGGATCCCGCTGGCCGATGCGATCTCAGCCAGCGCGATCGGCTGTTCTGACTCGAGCACGCGCACCAGGAGCTCGGCGCCGCGGTCGATCGCGGTGGTGCCGGAGGAGCGCGCCGAGGCGCCGGAGTCGGCCGAGGAGATTTCTTGGAACTGTTGTTCCACGGAGGGATATATTACGGACGCACACCGCTCCGTCAAGCGTCGTTTAGAAATCGTGGGCCGCCCGCCCGCCGCCCGTCCCGGGTCCCCGAACGTCTGTGAGAGAGGAAGGCCGCCATGTTCGTCAACAACATGCCCCGCTACGAGATCCTCAGCGAGGAGGCGATGGCCACGCTGGATCGCGGCTGGCGGCGGATCGTCGCGGAGCTGGGCATCGAGTTCCTGCTGCCAGAGGCGGTGGAACTGCTGCGCGACGCCGGGCAGATCGTGGAGGACGAGAACCGCGTGCGCTTCGACCCGGAGTGGATTCTCGAGCAGGTCGCCAAAGCGCCTCGGGAGTTCGAGCTGCAGGCGCGCAATCCCGCCAACACCGCCCACATCGGCGGCGACCACATGGTCTTCGCGCCGGTGTACGGCTGCCCGTTCATCCGCGAGGGCGACGTCCGGCGCGACGCCAAGATGGCGGACTTCGAGAACCTCGTGCGCCTGGCCCAGTTCTATCCCGAGCTCGACTCCCCGGGGGGGACGATCTGCGAGCCCGAGGACCGGCCATTGGACAGCCGTCACCTCGACATGGTCTACGCGCTGCAGACCCTGAGTGACAAGCCCTACATGGGCTCGGTCACGTCCGGGCCCAACGCCGCCGACACGATCCGGATGGGGGAGATCCTGTTCGGCGGTCGCGAGGCGATCGAGCGCACCCCCGCGTCGATCTCGCTCATCAACGTCAACTCGCCCCTGCGCTACGACGACCGGATGCTGGGGGCCATGTTCGAGTACGTGAAGGCCAACCAGGCGGTCGTCATCACCCCATTCCTCCTGATGGGCGCCATGTCGCCGGTATCGCTCCCGGCCACGCTGGTGCAGCAGATGGCCGAGGCGCTGGCCGGGATCGCGCTGGCCCAGACCATCCGTCCTGGAGCGCCGGTGGTGTTCGGGTCGTTTCTCTCCAACACCGACATGCAGTCGGGCTCGCCGTCCTTCGGCACCCCCGAGTCGGGGATCGGCGTGCTCTGCACCGGCCAGATCGCGCGCCACTTCGGGCTCCCGTGGCGCGGCGGCGGTGGCCTGAACGCGTCACAGACGGTCGACGCCCAGGCGGCGTATGAGTCGCTGATGACGCTGTTGCCGACATTCCTGGCCGGCACCAACTTCGTCATGCACTCCGCGGGCTGGCTGGAGGGCGGGCTGGTGTCCTGTTACGAGAAGTTCATCCTCGACGTCGAGCTGCTGCGCGAGCTGCGTCACGAGTTCACCCCGCTGGAGATCGACGAGGCATCACTGGCCTTCGACGCGCACACCGAGGTTGGCGCCGGCGGGCACTTCCTCGGCGCCGCCCACACACTCGAGCGCTTCCGCGAGTGCTTCTACCGCCCGCTGCTGTCCTCCACGGAGAACTTCGACCGGTGGACCAAGAAGGGCGCGCGCAACACGACCGCGCGGGCGGGCGAGATCTGGCGCCAGACGCTCGAGGACTACGAGAAGCCGCCGATCGACGACGCGATCGACGAGGAGCTGCGCGAGTTCGTCAGCCGCCGTCGCACCGAGCTCGGCGACTGACCACGCCGCCCGGCTCGGCTGCGGCCGGGTCATTCTCAGGCTCCTCGGCGAGGATCTCCAAGCACTGCGCGACACACTCGCTGCAGATGGCGCTCGGCGGAGGTCCGGCGATGACGCGCTCCACCTCACTCTCGCGCTTGCCGCAGAATGAGCAGCGCAGCTCTCCCGTGGACTCAGAGAGAGCCTCGATCCGGCGATGGGGTGGAACGTCCTGTGTCACCGGGGGGGTCGTGGTGACGCGACGCAGGACGGTGCGGGTCTGCGGCTCGACTTAGAACCTGGTGCTGTAGAAGTCACAGTGAAGACCAGCCTTGTACGTCACGCCCGCGACCGTGTGTGGCGGCCCGAGTGCGCACTTGCTCGCAGCAGCGTCGAAGGGAGTGCCCGCGCTCGGCTGGATCGTGATCACGCCCGTCATCAGGGGATTGGGAAAGTAGACGTTCGTGAGGTGCCGGATGTAGAGCGAGCGCCGGCTTGAGTTGGCCCCGGGACTCACGTACTTGTTCTTCTGTCCAGAGGCGTAGGACTGCTGAAACCCCTCAACGTGATTCCCGAATCCGAGGTAGGTGCTGGCATTCTGCAAGAGGAAGGCCTGTCCGAACAGGAGCATCGTGCGGGGGCACCCGATCCCGCCGAAGTAGGTCACGCTTGACGCGCCCTTGGGCAACGCCGCGGCGCGGCTCCGCGTGAAGTTGACATGGCACAGAACGGTGATCCCGCTGGCAGCTGACGCCGTGGCGTGTGGCCGGGCACGGCGCCTAACCGCTAAGTCCGTACTGGTCTGTGCCACCGCGGTCCCACTGATCGACACCGCTTGGCCATTGACCCACTGCACGCTGATCAGTGGCTGGTCGTCTGGGAGGGTGCCTTGGGAACCAGGCTCCGCGGCGAGAGCGTTTGGGTCGGCGCCAAGAGCCGAGAGTTGATCGGGTGTGGGAGCCGCGATCGGCGTACCCGGATCCGAGGTGCTCGCGCTTGCCAGTGCGACGCCCACCCCGAGCGCGGCGACGAGTACTGTGAGCGCCGCGATGAGCAAGACAGCACGTCTCGGGTGGCGGCTCTCGTCGTATCGCACGTCAGCACCCCTCACTGTCGATGGCACCGCTGGGTGCTGTGGAGTCTACGCCGCCATGCCCGCACCGCAACGGGCGTGCCTCAGAACCGATCAGGACTCCAGCCGCTGCACGACATACCCGGCGTCCTGGAGCGCGGTCACGATTGTGTCTGAGTGCTGTGCGCTGCGCGTCTCCAGCGTGATCTCGATCCCGGTCTCGCGGACGTGCAGCGCAACCGCGTCACGCACGTGGTCGACGTGCACGACGTTTCCGCCCACGTCGGCAATGAGCGTGAGCAGTCCGGCCAGGCCACCGGGCCGGTCGGAGATGCGCGTGAACAGGCGCATGCGCCGGCCCTTCAGCGTCTCGTTGCGCTGAGCGACGGCGGCCAGCAGACCCGCGTCGACGTTGCCGCCCGAGAGCACGATGACGGTGGCCCCGCGCGGAGCGGGCGCGACCTTCCCAGCGAGCACCGCCGCCACCCCCGCGGCGCCGCCGCCCTCGACCACCAGCTTGGAGCGCTCGAGCAGCCACACCATCGCGTCGGCGATGTCCTCCTCGGAGACGACGACCATGTCGTCGACCCAGCGGTGCACCAGCGCGAGCGTGATGTCGCCCGGGCGCTTGATCGCGATGCCGTCGGCGATGGTCGCACGGCCCGCGGCGGTCACCGGCGCGCTGCCCTGCAGCGACTCTGGGAACGGGGCACACGCGTCGACCTGGACGCCGACGATGCGCGCCTGCGGATGGTGGGCCCTGACCACGCCCGCGATGCCGGAGATGAGGCCGCCGCCGCCGACCGGGACGACCACCTGCTCCAGGTCGGGCACGTCCTCGAGCAGCTCCAGCCCCAGTGTCGACTGGCCGAGGATGATGTCGGGGTCGTCGAAGGGGTGCACGAATCCGGCGCCGGTCTCCTGCGCCCGGGCGCGCGCGGCCGCGACGCAAGCGTCCACCGAGTCCCCCTCGAGGTGAACGACCCCGCCGAACGCCTCCACCGCCGCCACCTTGGCCACGGGGGCCTCGCGGGGCATGAACACCTCGCAGGGGATGCCCTGGGCGCGTGCGGCATAGGCCAGCGACTGGCCGTGGTTGCCGGCGCTGCCCGCCACCACCCCCGGCGGGTCGGTGAGATGCGAGATCTTGTGGACCGCGCCACGCAGCTTGAAGGAGCCCGTGCGCTGGAGGTTCTCGGCCTTGAGCAGGAGCCGGCCCCCGCAGCGCTCAGACAGGCTGCGGG
>JBAQGP010000742.1:0-1599 GCA_049287845.1 Solirubrobacteraceae bacterium
CGTGAGCTGGAGGCTGACGTGATCGTCACCGCCACCGGACTGCAGATGCTCGCGCTGGGCGGCGTCGGCCTGACCGTCGACGGCGAGCGTGTGCACCTGCCCGACCAGGTCGTCTACAAGGGGATGATGCTCTCAGGCGTCCCCAACTTCGCCTTCACCGTCGGCTACACCAATGCCTCGTGGACGCTCAAGGCGGACCTCACCGCCGCCTACGTGTGCCGGCTGCTCAACCACATGAGCCGCCACGGCTACGCTCGCTGCACCCCCGCCGACGAGGATCCCGAGCTCATCCGCGAGCCGCTGCTCAACCTCAACTCGGGGTACGTGCTGCGTTCAGTGCAGGACTTCCCGGCCCAGGGCTCCAAGCGTCCCTGGCGTGTGCACCAGAACTACGCTCTGGACCTGCTGGACTTCAGGCTCGGCGGGGTCGACGACGGGGTGATGCGCTTCGCGCGGGGCGCTGCGGTGCGACGCTCTCGCGCCGCGGAGGCTCAGCCTGCGTTCTCGGGGTGACCGGTCGACTGGGAGCCCTCTCCGGCTCCTCCGTGCAACGGCTCGCTGTCACCCTTCTCGGGCTTCTTGTGAGTCTCCTCGCCGCCCCCGTGTCCGGGCGGCTGTTCCTCGCCGTTCTGGTCCGAGACCGAGCCGGGTAGCGGCTGGTCCTCGCGGTTGTGTTCGTCGCTCATACCCCCTCGCTACCCGCCCCCCACGCGGCGCAAGCACACCGCCGCGCAGACCGAGGAGCACACACCGTCGTCCAGCCTGAGAAGCTAGACAAACGCCATGCCCGACAGCCTCGTCCCGCGCTCACTGACCTGGGCGACCAGCATCGACGTCCTGCCGCCCGATCGCCAGGTCAGCCGACACGATGGCTACCTGGTGGTGCGCTCGCCCACCAACCCCACCCATTACTGGGGCAACCTGCTGCTGTTCGACGAGACGCCGGCCGCCGGTGACGGCGAGCGGTGGGAGGCGCTGTTCACCGCGGAGTTCGCCGACGACCCGCGGGTGACGCACCGCACCTTCGGCTGGGATCGGACCGACGACGCGCGGGGTGCGGTGGAGAGCGAGTTCCGCGCGCGTGGATATGACGTCGACCTCAGCGTCGGGATGATCGCGAGCCCCGAGGAGATCCACCCCCACCCGCGCGCCAACCGCGAGGTGGAGGTCAAAGCGCTCGACCCTCGCGACGACGGCCGGGACGAGCTCCACTGGGAGCAGGTGCTCGAGTTGCAGGCGGCCGGCCGGGACCCCGACAGCTCCGAGACCGAGGACGCGTTCCGCGTCTTCAGCCGCGCTCGGCAGGCGGAGCTGCGCGCGATGTTCCGGGCGGGCGCGGGCGCCTGGTACGTCGCCATCGACGGCGAGAGCCTCGCCGGCTCGCTGGGCATCGTCGTCACCGGCGGGCGGGCTCGCTACCAGGCGGTCGACACCGCGATCGCCCACCGCCGGCGCGGCATCTGCTCGCGGCTGTTGGTTGACGCCGCCCGCCACGCCGTCGCGACCTACCGGGCCACCCGCCTGGTGATCGTCGCCGACCCCGGCTACCACGCCGCCGGGATCTATGAGTCCGTCGGCTTCCGGCCCGTGGAGCGTGTG
>JBAQGP010000743.1:0-9179 GCA_049287845.1 Solirubrobacteraceae bacterium
GCGCGCCGCCATCAGCGCGGCCTCGATCACACGCGCCAACAGCGGGCTGACGGCGACGGTGGCGGCCGGATCGCGGTTGAGACGGCTCAGCTCGCTGTCGTCGGTGAAGCGCGAGAAGCGCTCGTGCCACCCCAGCAGCGCACGCCTGGCCATCGCCGCTGCGGCGGCGGCATCCGCGGACCGGGCGGCGTCGGCGACGATCACGGTGCACTGGCCACCAAAGCACGCGAACGTGTGGCGGTGCTCCTCGCGGCCAGCGCCGGCGGCGCGAGCGAAGGCCCGGACGCTCACGACTGGCTGGAGGTCACCGAGCTCAGGCCGCCCGAGCCCGACCCGGTCGCCGAGCTCGTCGCCCCGGAGCTGGTGGAGCCGGTCGAGCTCGCGGAGCCACTGGTGGTGGCCGTCGTCGCCGTCTGGCTCAGCGCCCTGCGAGCCAGTGCCGGGTCATGGCCGGTCACCAGCACGACCGTGATCAGCATCCACACCGCCAGGAACAGCGCCACCGACCCACCGATGACGCGTGCCCGGATCATCCGCATCCGTGCCCGCCTCGCTTCCCTCATCCTGATTCCGTCCTGCTTGGTCATGGGGACAGAATCGGTCCACCCCATAGCAACGGCGTGTGAGGCCCGTAAGAAGACGGTATGAACGCCTGAGTCGGCGTCAGCGGACGGCGACGGGCGCGCCGCCGAGCTCAAACTGGCAGCCACTGAAATACCCACCCGCCGGCGAGATGAGAAAGCAAGCAAGCTCCGCCAGCTCGGCGTCGGTGGTGTCCGCCCCCGGCCACAGAGTCACCGCGGTGATCGCATAGCGCGCCCACTCGACCGACAGCGTGCGCGCCAGGTTCTCCAGCGCCGCGCGCATCGCCTGGGCGTGGCGGCCTGCATCGGGCCGGGGCGCCACGACGAGCAGACGCGCGGGAATCCGTGCCTCGATGAGCGCCCCGGCGGCGATCGCGCGGATGGCGCGCCAGGATTGCTCCAGCGTCCCGCGCAGCGCGTCGGCTCCCCCGGCGCCGAACCCCGCGCCGGCATCGAAGACAAGGGCGTCCAGCGGCACCCGGTCACGGGCCCAGGCCGCGGCGCCGTCCTCATCGCCGAGCGCGTCGTCGGGAAGCTCGGTGACCTCCGCCCCCAGGGAGCGCAGCCGACCGCCAGTCGCCCGGGCGCCGCCGCCGCCGCCGGCGATCACCACGCGGCGGTCGCCGAGCAAGCCGGAGACGAACGTCACGCGACCGCGTGGGCCCGCGCGACCCGCCGCGAGCCCCGGTGTCCGAGGCGTACGAGCTCGGCGTGCTGGGTGCGAATGCGATCGAGGATGCGGTCGGCGGCCTCCTGCTGCTGCTCGCGCGTCGGCGATTCGATCGCGTCAAAGCGCAACGGCGTGCCGTAGCTCACCGTCACCTTGGGGAACCGCAGCCGCTTCCAGTTGCGCACCTGGTGGGAGCCGAGGATCGCCACCGGCACCACCGGCGCCCCTGACTCCAGCGCCAGGCGGCCGATCCCGGGCCGGGCCTCGGCGCCAACCTCGCCGTTGCGCGAGCGCCCGCCCTCGCAGTACATGCCGATGGCGCCCCCGCGCTCCAGGATCTTGAAGGCGCTGATGAACGCCTCGTCATCATGGGCGCCCCGGCGAACCGGGAACACGCCGCCGTGGCTGAAGATGTAGGTCGGGATCGGCGAGCTGAACAGCTGGGACTTGGCCATGAACTGGATCCGCCGGCGCACGAACGCGCCGGTGAAGAAGTGATCCATGAACGAGGCGTGGTTGGGGGCGAGGATGACGGGACCAAGGGGCACGTTCTCGGAACCGATGCCGCGAGCCCGGAACGTGATCAGCGCGTGCAGGACGGTGACGATCCGGACGATCTCGTAGACGTGGGCCGCCGGCTCCCCCGCGCGCACGCGCGCGTGGAAGGGTTCGAAGTGCTCAGGCGGTCGCTCGTCCCGATACTGCTGCGGTTTGATCTCGACGTCCGGCATCGCTGCCGACGATACCCCGCGGGGGCACGGCAGCGTGCCGGACGTGACGATGCGATGGGTCGGCCGGGTCAGCCGCCGATGCGGGCCGCGAACCCCGCGAGCGTCTTGGGCCACCCACCCGGGGAGGCGACGGCGCCGTGCATCCCCTCCCAGCCGTCCCCGTGGCGCTCGAGGTTGCGGTGCTCGAGCTCCACGCGCGTGCGGGAGTCGGACTCGGCGATGAAGCGCACCTCCACCTCGCTGGTGCGCTCCAGATCGGTCTCGATCTCCCACGCGGGGCTGATGTCCCAGGTGAACAGGAGACGGTCGGGCGGCTCGTAGGCCAGCACCCGCGCCCAGGTGCACTCGCGGCCGTCGGTGGCGCGATCGTAGACCCGGCCGCCGGCGCGCGGCTCGAAGACCATCTCTCCGATCTCTCCGTCGAGCATGTGGTGGTCCTCGGGCCACCAGCTCTGCATCTCCTGCGTGAACACTTCAAAGGCTCGCGGCACGGGGGCCTCGACCACGATCGAGGTGCGCACCGGGGCGGCGGTTGACTGAGTGCTCATCGTTTCTCCTTGGGTTGTTCGACGGCCGTCTTGAACGCCGCCAGGGACAGATTCCAGAAGTGGTCCAGGTACACGCGCAGATGCTCGACCCCGCGGGGATCCATGCGGTAGATGCGCCGGTTGCCGTCGGTCCGGACCGAGACCAGCCGTGCGTCCTTGAGCACCCGGAGGTGCTGGGACACCGCCGGGCGGCTCACCGGCAGCGCGACCGCCAGTTCGCCGACCGACTGCGGCGTGGCGGCAACCCGCTCGAAGATGTCACGGCGGGTGGCATCACCGAGGGCGCTGAAGATGATCGCCATCTCGGGCGGCGGGGTGGACGTAGGTGCGTAAGTGGTCACTTACGGTAAGCCTAGACTTACGCGCACGATTCGTCAAGCCGCAAGCCGCTCGGCTCGCGCGCCGTTATTGCCGTGAACCCCCAAGGCACGACGGTCTCGGCCGATCCCCCGTGGGTCCTGAAGGCGATCGCCCGGACATGACCTCGCACGCGATGCAGACTCCACTCAGCTCGCCAGGGCGCATCCGGGTCGTCCTCGATCGGCCGACGCTGTGGCGCGTGACCGCCGTCCTGGCCGCACTCCTGCTCTGCGGTCTCATCGCCGTTGCGGCGCAGGGTTCGATCGAGGTGATCGCCCACCGCCCGGCCGACCGTCGGCAATCCGGCACGGCGTCGTGGCAAGGATGGTGCACCGCAGGACAGGCACGAGATGACCGCATCCGGCTGGCGTACTGCGCGCGGGTCAACGGCCTCGTGCTTGCCTCCACTCATGGCCCCGGGTCCGAGGAGACCCACGTCGCCGTGGTGGGCGGCTTTCATCTCACGATCGTGCGGCTGCCTGACGGTGCGCCGACGCCGTCGGTCGGCACGAGGCTGATCGCCGTCGGCCCGCTGGTCCGAGCACGCAACGGGCAACGCGAGGTTCAGGCTTTCCGAGTGCTGCGCGGATGAGGTGGCTTGTCGTCACGGTCGCGCTGCTGTGTGCCAGTGCGGCACTGGTCGCGGGCATCTATCTACGCGATCGCGACGCGTCCTGGCAGCCACCGGAGCGCGACAGGGCGTCCTACGACGCCCGGATGGTCATGGCCCTGGTGGCCGGCCCCGACTGCGGGAAGCGCTGCTCCTACACCCTGCTCGCCCACCCACGTGAAAGCCACTGGCTTGCCCGAATCGTGGACCGCTCCCGCACCGAGTGCGTCGACATCGACGTCCTCAAGTTCGACACGAGCGGGACCCATGGAATCTCCGGGGTCACCGCGGTGGGCTGCGGCCCCATCGGGGCACCTGTCGGCTCCTAGTGCGCCTGGCTCACCCCACGAGCGGTAGGACGAGAGCCGGCTTCTCGATCTCGTGATCGGGGCTCGTCGATACCACCGCCGTGCCGATGGCGAAGAACTCGATGACGTGTGAGCCCCAGCCGTGACTGCGTTCGATGATCCGCGCGCCCACGATTCCCTCCGATCGTGCCTCGTCGGCCTCGGTCTGCATCCGCTCCATGGCCAGCTCCCTGGCCTCGTAGAGGGCCTGCGTGAAGTTGGGCATCTCGACGTTGCGTCCCACCTGCTTGAGCGAGGCGAGCATGCCCTGGCGGGCGACGTGGTACACGCAGTTGCCCATGACCAGACCGGCCGGGCGATAACCCGCGCGCAGCAGGGTGGCGAACTCCTGGCCTGTCATGTCCGAGGTGAACGGCCGCCCGTTGGGCGCGCGGTGCAGCTCTCCCCCGCGGTGCTTGACCGCCGTGCCAACGGCGATGAACTCGGCGAGGTCGGCGCCCCACTCATACCGGCCGATGTCCAGGCGCACGCCGACGATCCCGTCAGCCCCGAGCTGATCGGCCTCCTCCTCCATGCGCGTCATCGCCAGCTCGCGTGCGTGGTACATCGCCTGGGTGAGAACGCCCATCTCCTGGTTCTGATTCCAGGAGGCCTGCTGAAAGCCGATGTGGTAGATCGAGCTGCCCAGCACCAGGCCCAGAGGCTCGAAGCCGGCCTCCTTGACCAGCAGGAACTCATTGACGGAGAGGTCGGAGGTGAAGAAGCCGCGCTCGACCTCCTTCTTCATCCGCTGGATCCGATCCAGCCCCGATGCAGGGATCCCCGACACCGAGCCTGACTGATACGCGGCGGCGTGAGGCGCCGCGGCGGTGGGGGCGCCCTGGGGTGGGGTCGGGGCGACCCGCGAGCCGTCGTCGTCGCGTTTGAGGAATCCCATCGTGTTCTCCTATTCGTTGAGCAGGCGCTCCAGGGCCTGCCGCGTTGTCTGGCTGCTGCGGGCCTGGCCGGTCAGCGCCTCGCCGAGCGTCCGCAGCCACTCGTCGGTGGGCATGTCCTCGCTCTTGAGAACGATCCCGCCCGACAGCCGGGCGCAACGCGTCTGGACCGAGGCTCCGTCGGCCCGCAGCTCGAGCCGCTGCCCGGCGGCGTCCAGCGCGATACGGCGCACCTGCTTGGGCCCGAACATCCCATTGCGCCGCCGCTCGACGGTGACGGCGCCGGGGACCGCCTCCTCCAGCTTCACCGCCAGCGCTTCCACGAACGTGCGCAGGTCGCCCGTGTCCGCGCGCAGTGAGGCGGTGACCAGGTCGATGTCGAGGTCGGTCTGTCCGGCGTCATCGGTGGCCATCGCGTGCTCTCAGCCTACGCCTCCCCGCACCCGATGGTCGCCGTGGACACGCAAGCCGACGCTCCAGCGCCTCAGGGGACCCAGCTGCCGCCGCGTTCGCCATAGGCGCGCCGGCGCATGAGTCTCAGTCCTCCCCTCGCCGAGGGGAACTACAGGCCGCCGTGCCCCAGGAGGAACGCGACGACGACGATCGCGACGGCCAGCACCCCCAGCAGACGGACGCGCCACAGGTGGGCGCGACCGGGACGGCGGCGCGCGAGCTCACGGCGCGACAACGAGCTCATGAACAGTCGGGACTCGGGCATAGCCTGATGTGACCTGCGGTCCTCGGTGCCGGATGCAAGCTCTGCGGACAGCGGTAGTCAACCGCGCCGCACGGACGGATCCCGGAATGTGAGGGCTTTTTCGTTGCGAGGGTCCCACGGACGAGCCGGGCGCCCGGCGGACGGGCCGCATCGACACGGCGCTATATCGTTCCGGGGGCCCACCCCGGACCAAAGGACACCGAACTTGACCGACATCGAGGCCCACATCACTGGCACCGTCTGGAAGATCGAGGTCGAGGTGGGCGATACCGTCGAGGAGGGGGACGCCGTCGTCATCCTGGAGTCGATGAAGATGGAGATGCCGGTCGAGGCCGAGGATCCCGGGGTCGTCGCCGAGATCCGCTGCAGCGAGGGGCAGTCGGTCTCCGAGGGTGACACGCTCGTTGTCCTCGAGTAGTCCCCCGCACTCGGGCGGGCGGCTGCTGGTCGACGAGCCGGCGCCGCACGTCACGCGGCTGACGATCTCCAACCCCACCAAACGGGGAGCGCTTGATCGGGCGATCCTGGACGGCCTCCTCGACACGATGCCCCGCCTCGACGCCCGTTGCGTGATCATCACCGGACAGGGACGCACGTTCTCGGCCGGCTATGACATCGGCGATCTGGGCGGATCCGACGTCGGGGGTGCCGGGCGGGAACCGAGCTCGTTCTCCGACGACGCCGAGAGGCTGGTGGCACATCCGTTCACCGCCGCGATCGACGCCGTGGAGGCCTACCCGTTCCCCACGATCGCCGCGCTCAACGGCCACGCCATCGGTGGCGGCCTGGAGCTGGCCCTGTCCTGCGATCTGCGGCTGGCGGCGCACCCGATCAAGATGGGGATGCCGCCCGCCAAGCTCGGCCTCGTGTACTCCCACACCGGGATCCGCAAGTTCATCGATGTGATCGGCGCCGCCCGCACCCGGGAGCTGTTTCTGGTGGGAGGGCGCATCAACGCGTCCAGGGCGCACATGTGGGGCCTGGTCAACGACGTTCTGGGTGTCGACGAGCTCGCCGACGGGGCGGTCGCGATGGCTCGCGAGATCGCGGCCAACGCGCCCCTGGCCCAGCAGGGCAACAAGCGGGTCATCCGCGCGGTCCTCGATGGTGCGGCCACGCTCGCGCCCGAGGTGGAGCGCGAGCTGCTGGCGCTCCGCCACGCCTGCTTCTCGTCACAGGACTTCCGCGAGGGCGTGCGCGCGTTCGCGGAGAAGCGCCCGCCGGAGTGGCAGGGACGGTGATGTCGCCGGCGCTATGGAGCGCCGAGCAGTTCGGCGACCCCGATGGCCCGGTGGTGGCCGTATTCGTCCATGGCGGCTTCTGGCGGGCCCGCTACGCCGCCGACACCATCGCGCCGCTGGCCCAGGCGTGCGCGGCGGAGACGCCGCATCCGTGGGTCTGGAACATCGAGTACCCGCGCGTGGGCATGCCCGGCGGCGGTTGGCCGGGCACCGCGCTGGCGGTCGACGAGGCTCTGGGCGCCGCCGTGCAGGCGGCCCGCGGACGGCCGGTGGTGGTGGTCGGCCACTCCGCCGGCGGCCATCTCGCGCTGTGGGCGGCCCACGGGCATCCCGTGGCCGCGGCCGTATCGCTGGCCGGGGTCTGCGACCTGGAGGAGGGCGTCCTCACGGGCATCGGAAACGGCGCCGTGCTCGAGCTCCTGGGCGCGGCGCCCGACAGCGGGCTGTATGCCGCCGCCAGCCCGATCTGCCGGCTCCCGCTGGGCGTGCCGGTGCTGCTCATCCACGGCGACGCCGACGAGGACGTGCCCGTGAGCCAGAGCCGGCGGTTTGACCAGGCCGCGCGCACCGCGGGGGACGAGTGCGAGCTGCACGAGCTGCCCGGAGGCGGTCACTTCGAGGTCATCGACCCCGAGGGCCGGGCATGGCCGATCCTCAGCGGGCTCCTGGCCGCGGTGACCGCGGGCTGATCAGCCCGCCGGCAGCGAAAGCGGCCGCCGCGATGTGATCACGTTGTCGCCGCGCGAGCCTTGCTCCACTCGGCCTTGTGCACCCGCTTGGCCGCCTGGTAGTCGGCCAGGGCCTTGGCCGAGTCCACATCGCCGAGGGTCGGGTGCCACGGGACCAGGCCCTCGGCGGCGGTCACCCCGAAGCGCTTGGCCAGCACCGAGCCCAGCGCCTTGACCTTCATCTCGCCGAACCCGGGAAGGGCCGCCAGGTTGGCGCGCAGCGCCTCGGTGTCAGCGGCGTCGGTCCACACCCGCGCGGCGTCGCCGCCGTATTCGTCGCGGATGTGCAGGGCGAGGTCGTGGACGCGCTGGGCCATCGAGCCGGGGAAGCGGTGGATGGCGGGGCGCTCGCGGAAGACGGGCTCCAGGTCGGCGTCGGCGAGCGTGGCGGCGCCGATCGAGCCCAGGCGCTCCTTGAGCACGAGCGGTCCGACGAAGGCCTTCTGCACCTGCACCTGCTGGTCGAGCGCAAAGCCGATGAGCAGCGCCATGGGGTCGGAGGCGATGAGCGCGTTGGCCGCGTCGGAGTCGGTGAAGTAGAGGCGATCGGGCATGGTACGGCGATCTTAGGGGACGTCTCGTGGGGCGGGCGGTCCGTTCACCGCGACCGCGGCGCGCGCGTCCGGGAAGATCTCTAGCCTGCACGCTCGGATGCCGCCACTGATCACGCCGGCCGAGGCGCTGCGCCTCGGCGAGCTCGAGGACCATGCCGCGATCGGGGCGCTCGTGGAGCGCGCTTGGCGGGCGCGCGTGGAGCGCTTCGGCGACTCCACGGACATGTGCTCGCTGGTCAACGCCAAGTCGGGCGGTTGCGCCGAGGACTGCGGCTTCTGTGCCCAGTCCAAGTACGCCGAGGCCGAGACGCCGCTGCACGCGATGATGGAGCCCGACCAGATCCTGGAGCACGCGCGCGCCGCCGAGGCGGCCGGCGCCCATCGCTTCTGCATGGTCACCCAGGGGCAGGGGCTGTCCACGCGCGACTTCCAGAAGGTGCTGGCCGGCGCCCGGCTGGTCGCCGAGCACACCAACCTCAAGCGCTGCGTGTCGATCGGTCACATGTCGGCCCAGCGGGCCAAGGCGCTCAAGGAGGCCGGCATCCAGCGCGTGCACCACAACGTCGAGACGGCCGAGTCCTATTACCCCGAGGTCTCGACGACCGTGCGCTACCAGGGACGTCTGCGCACGATCGACGCGGTCCGGGAGGCGGGACTGGAGACCTGCGTGGGCGGGATCCTCAACCTCGGCGAGACGCGCGAGCAGCGCGTCGAGATGGCATTCCAACTGGCCGAGATCAACCCCACCAGCGTGCCCATCAACCTGCTCAACCCCCGTCCCGGCACCAAGTTCGGCGATCGCGATCTGATGGATCCCTGGGACGTGGTCAAGTGGATCGCGATCTTTCGCCTCATCCTCCCCGAGGCGCTGTTCCGCCTGTGCGGCGGGCGAGTGGAGAACCTCGGCGAACTGCAGGCCACCGCGGTCAAGGCAGGGCTCAACGGCGTGATGATGGGCAACTTCCTCACCACGCTGGGCAACACGCCCGATGAGGACAAGGCCATGTTCGCCGAGCTCGGGCTCAACGTCACCGCTCACGCGGACAATGGCGCCAACCCCCGGCCCGACAACCGCTCCGGGTGGATGGAGGGCGACACCCCTGATCTCGTGGCCGCTGCGCTGGAGTCGCCCGCCGGCGCCGCCGATCCGCCGACGCTGACGGTGCAGTTGTGGGATCCCACCACCCAGCTT
>JBAQGP010000744.1:0-2022 GCA_049287845.1 Solirubrobacteraceae bacterium
CCGTAGGCGAGACCGCCCAGCAGGCTGCCCAACGCGAACGCGGCGACCAGCACGCCGGCGAGTCCCGGCTGACCGTGCTGAATCGCAAGGGCCGGCGCGGAGATGTCAACGGCCCCAAGAGCGGCGCCGATGGCCACCATCGTCGTCGCCAGCGGCGCCACCGACCGCAGCAGGTCGCGAGCGCGCGCAGGTACGACCGGTCCGGCCGAGAGCGGTCCTGGCGCGCTCGAGCTGATCGCGAGCGCACCGGCGGCGGTGAGAGCGCCGCAGCAGGCCAACGAGATCACGGGGGTCGCCGCCGTGGCGACCAAGCCGAACAGCGCCGGGCCCGCGACATACCCGAGATCCTGGATCACCGAGCAGTAGCTGAACGCGGTCGCCCGGGTGTCTGCGTCGGTCGTGGCGCTCGTCCACGCGGTGCGGACCGCTGCGCTGGTCGCGGGCTGGCTCAGGCCCAGCACGGCGCTGAGGCCGACGAGCAGCACCGGGGCCGCGCCAAGCGCGACGGCGGCCGCGAGCCCGGCGGTCGCCATCACCAATGCGAGCGCTGCCGGTCCCAGCACCCGGCGGATCCCGATACGGTCGATGAGCCGCCCCTGAAGGATCGCCGAAACCGAGAAAGCGATCGTGCCCGCGGCGACGGCGACGCCGCCCGTCCCGAGCGAGGCGCCGGCGTGATGCAACGCCAGCAGGATGACGAGGTCGACGGCCGCTTGGCCGGGCGCGACGAGCAGCGAGCCGGCGAGCAGGCGCGGGCCGTTTGAAAGCCGGGCGAGGGCGAGATAGCGGCGCACCGCGTCAGCGTCGCCCTACCTGACGCATGGCGCGCGAGCACAGCTGGTCGGGGTAGCCGCGCTGGAGCACGCCGGGGAGGTCAGCGTTGCGTGGTGCGCGGCGCGCCCGGTCCGGGTGGGAGCTCGATTTCGTCGCGGCCGACACTCCGGCCGCAGCGCTCGCAGCGCAGATCGGGACCGAAGCTTCCGCCGCAGCCGGCGTGCAGTGTGAGTCGTGGCGGTCCGTCGGCGGTGGGGTAGTGGCGGTCACCCCATTTCATCAGCACGATCAGCACCGGCGCGAGCTCGCGACCTTTGTCGGTGAGGGCGTATCTGGGGCGGCCGGGGCGGTCGGGGTCGGGGAGGCGCTCGAGTACGCGCTGGTCGCAGAGTCGCTTGAGCCGGTCGGCGAGGACGTTCGAGGCGATCCCGAGGCTCTGTTGGAACTCCTCGAAGCGCTCGATGCCGAGCACCGCGTCGCGCACGATCAGCAGCGTCCAGCGCTCGCCGACGACCTCGAGCGCGCGGGCGATCGAGCACACCTGGTCGGGGTAGTCGCGTTGGAGCACTGTTGGAGCATAGCTGCCTTGCTTGACAAAAGCCATCGGCTGCTGCGGCATCGCACGAGCCCGGGATCGGGCACCACGTTTCTGGGTCGGACGCGTCGGTGGTGGGTAGCGCGGGGTCATGACGAACTCCCCGCTGAATGACCTCGCCGCGCGGCTTGAGGCGGTCGAGGCGCTCGACGGTCTCGGGCGGACGGCTGGCCGGGTGGTCCGAGGGCTGATTCCCGAGGGCGCACCCAAGGACGCGCTGAGCGGCGCGTGGCTGGGTCACGCCCTGCATCCGATCATGACCGACATCCCAATCGGTACGTGGACGAGCGCGGTCCTGCTGGACTGGACCGGCGGCAAAGACAGTCAGTCCGCCGCCGACCGGCTACTGCTGGCCGGCCTGCTGGCGGCGGGCGTGACCATCGCCTCCGGCTGGTCTGACTGGGCGGACGCCGAGCAGCGCACTGACGCGGTGCGTCGTTCGGGCCTCGTCCATGCCGGCGCGAACGCGACCGCAACTGCGCTCATGACCGGCTCCTGGGTCGCGCGCAAGCGAGGCGCGCGCGGCCGGGGCAGGCTGCTCTCGCTTGCCGGCTCGGCTGCGCTGGGTGTGGGCGGATGGCTGGGCGGACACCTGAGCTACACGCTTGGCGCCGGGGTCACGGCGGGCGCGCCGGCCTCCGAATAGGGGGCGC
>JBAQGP010000745.1:0-5543 GCA_049287845.1 Solirubrobacteraceae bacterium
GCCAACCTCGCCGGGCGCCAAGCCACCACCCTCTCAGGCGGGGAGCGCCGCCGCGTGCACCTGGCCCGGGTGCTCGCCGTGCAGCCCGACATCCTCCTGCTCGACGAGCCGTTCGCGGGCCTGGACGCCGAGGTGCGGGCCAGCTTGCTCCAGGACGCCCTGTCGGCGCTGCGCTCAGACACGCGGGCGACAGTGGTGGTCGTGCACGACCGCGCCGAGGCGTGGGCGCTGGCCGACCGGCTGCTCGTCCTCATCGACGGCCGGCTGGTGGCCGACGGGACCCCCCGGGAGCTGCTGGAGGACCCGCCAAGCCCCGGCGTGGCCCGATTCCTCGGCTACGACGGATTCATCGGCGAGGGTGGCGAGACCGTCCTGACACGGCCGCCGCACGTCGTGCTGGACCCGGCGGGTCGCCTCGAGGCGACGGTGACGCGCGCCACCGCCCTGGAGGACGGGTTCCGGCTTGAGCTCACGCTGGAGACCGGGCGGTTGTATGCGGTGGCGGGGTTGCCGGCCCCGCGGGTGGGCGACTCGGTGCGCGTGCGGATCGACGGCGGGGTCCGGTTTCCCACGGCGGACCCGGTCCCCGTCCTGGCGACTTGACGAGTTTGCGATGCTCAGGACATGAGCGACCGGAAAACTGCCTGCACCCATCTGAATACCGTCCACGTGACCGAGCTTCCGGAGCGGGCCGACGGATGCGAGGACTGCCTGCGCGAGGGGGGCGTGTGGATGCACCTGCGGATCTGCCTGGAGTGCGGGCACGTCGGCTGCTGCGACGACTCCCCCAATCGGCACGCCACCGCGCACGCCGCGGCCACCTCGCATCCCATCATCCGCTCGCTGGAGCCCGGCGAGGAGTGGTGCTGGTGCTTTGTCGACGAGCTGGGCATGCTGATCCCCGAGGTCACCGGCGCCACGCGGATTCCGCCGTCGCCGATG
This sequence comes from Solirubrobacteraceae bacterium, assembly GCA_049287845.1. GTDB lineage: Bacteria > Actinomycetota > Thermoleophilia > Solirubrobacterales > Solirubrobacteraceae > Palsa-465. The sequence continues at coordinate 943 of JBAQGP010000745.1, forward strand.
CTGACCTAGCCCCGGCGCATGTCGAGTACCGAGCCTCGCCGCCCGACGATCCTCGCCGTCGATGATGAGCCGACCGTGCTCGCCGCGGTGGCGCGCGACCTGCGCCGCGGCTTCGGCGAGCACTATCGGATCCTGCGCGCCGGCTCGGGCGCGGAGGCGGTGGAGCTGCTCACGGAGATGCGCCGGCGCGGCGAGAGCCTGGCCATGATCGTCGCCGACCAGCGCATGCCGGGCATGGAGGGGACCGAGCTGCTGGTCAAGGCGCGCCAGATCTACCCCGAGGCCAAGCGCGTGCTGCTCACCGCCTACGCCGACACGCAGGCCGCGATCGCCGCCATCAACGAGGTGTCGCTGGACTACTACCTGCTCAAGCCCTGGGACCCCCCCGAGGAGCAGCTCTTCCCCGTGGTGGAGGATCTGCTCACCACCTGGGAGGCGGGCGCGGCGCTGGAGTCCGGGGGCGTGCGCGTCGTCGGGCACCGCTTCTCCAAGGACACGCATGACCTCCGGGACTTCCTGGCACGCAACCGCGTCCCCGGCCGGTGGCTCGACGTCGAGCGCGACAGCGAGGCCCGCGAGCTGCTCACGGTCGCCGGGGTCCCCGAGGATCGCCTGCCGGTGGTGCTCCTGGAGGACGGCGGCGTGCTGGAGCGCCCGACGGTGCTCGAGCTCGCCGAGCGCCTGGGCGTCGCCGCCGCCCCGGCCTCCGAGCATTACGACCTGGTCATCGTGGGCGGCGGTCCCGCCGGCCTCGCCGCCGCGGTGTACGGCGCCTCCGAGGGTCTGCGCACGGTGATGGTGGAGCGCGAGGCGCCCGGTGGACAGGCCGGGCAGTCGAGCCTGATCGAGAACTACCTCGGCTTCCCCGCCGGGCTGTCGGGCTCTGATCTGGCCCGCCGCGCGACCGATCAGGCGCGTCGCCTCGGTGCCGAGCTGCTGTCGGTGTCAGACGTCGTGGCCCTGAAGGTCGAGGGCGCGGGACGGATCGTCGAGCTGGCCGGCGGCGTGCAGCTGTCGGCCAACACGGTGCTCGTCGCCTCCGGCGTCTCCTACCGGATGATGCCCGCCCCCGGCTTTGCCGACTTCACCGGTGCCGGCGTCTACTACGGCGCCGCGCTCACCGAGGCCAAGTCCTGCTCGCAGCAGCATGTCGTCGTCATCGGCGCCGCCAATTCGGCGGGCCAGGCGGCGGTCCATTTCGCCGGCTACGCCAGCCGGGTGACGATGCTCGTCCGCGGCGACTCGCTGTCGCGGTCGATGTCGGCGTATCTGATCGAGCAGATCGCGGGATACCACAACATCGAGGTGCTCACGCAGACCGAGGCCGTCGCCGCCGAGGGCGACAACGGCCGTCTGGAGCGCCTGACGCTCCGAGGTTCGGGTCCGGGCGGACTCCGGGAGCGCACGGTGGACGTGGACGCGTGCTTCGTCTTCATCGGTGCCGTGCCCCGCACCGACTGGCTGGACGGCGTGGTGGCCCGCGACGAGCGCGGCTTCATCCTCGCCGGTGCCGACGCCCGCGAGCATGGCTGGCCGATGGCGCGCGAGCCGCGCACCCTGGAGACGAGCGTCCCGGGCGTGTTCGTCGCCGGAGACGTGCGCGCCCGCTCGATCAAGCGTGTCGCCTCAGCCGTCGGCGAGGGCTCGATGGCCGTCTCGCTCATCCACGAGTATCTGGCGGAGGCATGACGGCGGGGGACGTGGGACGTGAGGGCGTGAGGGCATGAGGGCATGAGCCACCCCACCGTCGCTGACCTGCGTGCGATCGACCTCTTCACCGAACTGTCTGACGAGGAGCTTCAGACGTGGTGCGACGCGGCCGAGCTCAAGGACATCCCCGCCGGGACGGTGATGGCCAAGCAGGACGAGACCAAGACCGGGCTCATCCTCGTCCTGCAGGGGACGATCGAGGCGCTCGTGCAGGACGGCACCGGCGACGAGCCGATCGGCGATCACGTCGCCCCGACCTGGATGGGGGCCATCCCGACGCTCGTCGGCGGGGCTTCGGCGGTGCGCATGGTGACCCGGGGTGACGTGCGCGTCGCGGTCATCGGGCCTGACCGGTTCGTCGACCTGGTCCGCGCCCACCGGCCGGTGTTCCTGCGCGTCATGGCCATGGTGCGCCCGGTGACCCGCCGGATCACGCAGCGGGAATCAAGCCGTGAGCGGCTGGCCGCGCTGGGAACCATGTCCGCCGGCCTGGCCCACGAGCTCAACAACCCGGCCTCGGCCGCCAAGCGCGCTGCATCGGACCTCGCCGATGCGCTCGACGTGCTCACCGCGACGGTCGGGCTGCTCGTCGAGTCCGGGATCGAGCGTGAGCAGGCGGCCGAGCTGGTCGCGCTCCAGCGCGAGGCGGCGGCGACGTGCGCCCACCACGAGCTGCTGTCGGGACTCGACGCCGCCGACGCCGAGGATGCCCTGTCCGAGGCCCTGGCTGCCGCCGGGGTCGACGAGCCGTGGCGGATCTCCGACCCCATGGTCTCAGGCGGCATCGACCCGTCGTTCGTGGCCAGGGTGGCCGAGGCCGCCGGCCCGGCGACCGCCGCCACCCTGCGCTGGATCGCCGCGTCGCTGGGCGCCCGCCAGCTCTCGGCCGAGCTGCGCGACTCCACCGACCGCATGGGCCAGCTGGTCAAGGCGATCAAGACCTACGCCTATATGGACCGCGGCGAACTGGTGCAGGTGGACGTGCGCGAGGGCCTTGATTCCACCCTGATCCTGCTCAAGCACAAGCTCAAGCACACCCAGATCACCGTGGAGCGCAACTACGACCCGGCTCTGGGCAAGCTCACGGTCCACGGCGCCGAGCTCAACCAGGTGTGGACCAACCTGCTCGACAACGCCATCGACGCGGTCGGCGAGAGCGGCCACATCACCATCACCACCCGCGCCGACGGCGACTGCGCGGAGATCGATATCGCCGATGACGGCCCGGGCATCCCCGCCGACATGCGTGACCGCGTATTCGACCCGTTCTTCACCACCAAGGAGGTCGGCAGCGGCACCGGCTTGGGGCTCGACACCGCGCGCCGCATCCTCGCCGAGCGCCATCACGGCAGCCTGACCGTGGAGTCGCGGCCGGGCCACACCGTCTTCCGAGCCCGTCTCCCGCTCAACGGCGCCAGCCGCTGATGGCCGGCGGTACCAGCGCTCGCACCAAGAAGCTTGCTCTGGTCACCGCGATCCTGGCCTCGGGCATCGCCGCGGTGGACTCCACCGCCGTCAACGTGGCGCTGCCGGCCATCGGTCGCGACCTCGGAGGCGGGTTCGCCGCCCAGCAGTGGGTCTCCAACGCGTACCTGCTCACCCTGGGCGCGCTCATCCTGCTGGCCGGATCGCTCACGGACCGTCTCGGTGAGCGCCGTGTGTTCACCGCGGGGGTGGCCGGGTTCGGGATCGGCTCGGCGCTGTGCGCGGCCTCGCCGACGATCGGGGTGCTGATCGGCGCCCGCGCGCTCCAGGGCGTCTCGGGCGCGCTGCTCACCCCGTCGGCGCTGGCCATCATCGTCGCGGTGTTCCCCAAGGAGGAGCGCGGCGGCGCGATCGGGACCTGGACGGCGTGGGGCGGGATCGGCATCCTCGCCGGTCCCATCGTCGGGGGCCAGATCGTGGACTCCACGTCGTGGCGCTGGATCTTCATCATCAACGTGCCGCTGGTCATCCTGGCTTTGGTGCTCTCCCGTGTGGCCGTCCCCGGCCGCGCCCATGGAATGCCGAACGTCCGCATCGACTGGATGGGCGCCGCCTTCGCCGCGCTCGGCCTGGCGGGGATCTCGTTCGGGCTCATCGAGCAGCCGGTCCTGGGTTGGTCAGACCCGGGCGTGTGGGGCGCGCTGCTGGCCGGCATCGTGTTCCTGGCCAGCTTCATCTGGCACGAGGCTCACACGAGGATGCCGATGCTGCCGCTCCAGCTGTTTGCACACCGCAACTTCTCCGTGACCAATGCCCAGACGTTCGCCATCTACGGCGGGATCGGCCTGCTCGGGTTCTTCGTGACGATCTATCTCCAGCAGGTGGCCGGCTACAGCGCGCTGAAGTCAGGGGTCACCGGCCTGGTCCCGACGATCGTCATGTTCCTCCTCTCGGCGCGGATCGGGCGGCTGGCCGACCGCTTCGGCCCCCGCCCGTTCCTCACCATCGGGCCGCTGGTGGTGGCCGCCGGCTTTGCCCTCATGGAGCGCTACGGGACCTCGGTGTCGCTGTTCACCGACGTCCTGCCGGCGCTGCTGGTGTTCTCACTCGGTCTCGCGCTCACCGTCTCACCGCTCACCGCGACGGTGCTGGCCGATGCCAGCGAGATGGATGCCGGGATCGCCTCGGCTGTCAATAACGCGATCGCGCGGACCGCCGCGCTGGTGGCGGTGGCGGCGGTCGGCGCCGTTGTCGCCTCGTTCTACGGCGCGCGCGTGGACGGCCGCCTCGGGCACCGGCTTCCGCCGTCCAGTCAGGCCGCGGTGCGTGAGGCCACACGCCACACGTTCGGCACGATCAACGCCGCCGCCCTGCCCCCCGCCGACCGCGTCTTCGCCCGCCGGGCCACCGCCGCGGCCGGCGAGGACGCGTTCCACGTGGCCATTGGGATCGCCACCGGCCTGCTC
>JBAQGP010000746.1:0-9102 GCA_049287845.1 Solirubrobacteraceae bacterium
GCCTCGATCAGCCGGCGGGTCAGCCGCGGGGCCAGCAGCGCCTCGCCCGCGGCGACGACGCGCACGGCGGCCACCAGATCCGCCGGCTCGACGTCCTTGAGCAGGAACCCGGACGCGCCCGCCCGCAGCGCCCCGAACACGTACTCGTCGAGCTCGAAGGTCGTGAGCACCACCACGCGCGTGTCGCACAGCGCGGGATCGGCGGTGATCTGCGCGGTGGCCTGAAGCCCGTCGACCTTGGGCATGCGGATGTCCATGAGCACCACCTGCGGCCGGTGCTCGCGCGCCCGGGCGACCGCGCTCTCGCCGTCGGCGGCCTCGGCGACCACCTCGATGTCATCCTCGGCGTCGAGCAGCGCGTGGAAGCCCGCGCGCACCAGCGACTGGTCGTCGACGAGTTCGACGGTGATCACCGCCGCAGCTCGCCGCCCGTGGCCTCGCCCGCGGCGACGACCGCCCCGTTGGACGGAGGCGCGCTCATCGGCAGCCAGGCGCGCACCCGCCAGCCGCCGCCGTCGTGGGGGTGGGTGGGGCCCGCTTCAAGCGTCCCGCCAAGGGCGGCGGCCCGCTCGCGCATGCCGCGCACACCGTTGCCCAGGGTCTCGCCGGTGAGCGCCTGGGCCGGGATGGCGCTGTCGTCGGTCACCTCGACCGTGATCGCGCCCTGACCGCGACGCACGCGGACCGTCGCGCTCGCTGCCTGCGCGTGGCGCGCGACGTTGGTGAGGGCCTCCTGCACGATCCGGTAGGCGACGCTCTGTACCGGCGCGGGCACGCCGGCGGCACTGTCGACGTCGAGCGTGACGGCTACGCCCGCTGAGCGCAGGCCGCTGGTGAGCTCGGCGATGTCACCGAGCCCGGCGGGTGGTCCCAGCGGCGCCGACGACGACGGGTCGCGCAGCACCTCCAGCGTCGAGCGCAGGTCGGTGAGCGCCGCCCCGCTGGTGTGCTTGATGTGGCGCAGCGCGTCGTAGGCCTGGCCCGGATCGCGCTCGAGCAGGTGCGCCGCCACCCCGGCCTGGACGTTGATCGCGGTCATCGCATGGGCCACCACGTCGTGGATCTCCCGGGCGATGCGCAGCCGCTCCTCCCCCACGCGGCGCAGCGTGGCCTGCTCGGCGGTCTGGACCAGGCGCTGCTCGGAGACGCGGCGCGATCGGATGACGTCGCCGGCGGCGATCGCCAGCAGGACGAAGGCGATGTTGCGGATCACGATCGAGGTGACGTGAGAGAGGCCGCTGGCGAACGGGATCACGCTGATGACCACGCAGGGCACGAGCGCCAGGCTCATCCACAACGACCGGCGGCGATCTCCGCTGAGCGCGAGCTCGAACATCGCGATCATCGGAATCACCACCACGGTGTTTTCCGGATGCAGCTGCCACAGCACGAGCGTCACGCCGCCCACCAGCAGCGGCGCCAGCACCGGGAAGGTGACGTGTCGGCGCAGCGCCAGGGGCGACGAGCCGGCGAACGCGGCCAGGACGTTGACCACGCCGATCGGCTTGCCCCGGACAGAGAGCGCGGCGTCGATGACCAGCACGACCGGGACCAGCAGCACGGGGAGCCAGTCCAGGACGACCGGTGAGCGGGCAAGGCGTCTGGCCACGTCCAGCCGGATCATAGGGGCGACCGGGCGGCGCTCAACCCGCCTGCTCGGCCAGCCGGCTGATCGGCGTCTCGCGCTCGTGGCGTGCCTCGCGCGGCGCGACCCGGTCGTGCAGGCGGCGCAGGCCCGACGGGGCCCACCAGTTCCACCGGCCCAGCAGCGCCATGAGCGATGGCACGAGCAGCGAGCGGACGACGAAGGCGTCGAGCAGCACCCCGGTGGCGACCGCCACTCCGATCTCCTGGATGAAGGAGATCGAGCTGGTGCTGAACGCCCCGATGGCCACGGCGAGCAGGATGGCGGCGGCGGTGACCACGCGGCCGGTGGCCGCGAGCCCGGTGGCGACGGCCTCGCGCTCATCGGGCGGCGAGACGATGCTCGCCTCCCGCGCCTCCTTGATGCGCCCCAGCAGGAACACGCCGTAGTCGGTGGAGAGCGCGAAGACGACGGTGGCGGCCACGACGAAGTCGGTCGGCTCCACGCCGCCGTCCGACGTGTAGCCCAGCAGGCCGGTGAGATTGCCGTGCTGGTAGATGAGGATGAGCGGCGCCAGCGACGCGCCCACGGTCAATGCGTTCATGATGATCGCCTTGACGGGAAGCACGACCGATCCGGTCATCAGCCACAGGACGCCGAACGTCAGCGCCGCGAGCAGGAGGATCGCCTCGGGCAGGTGCGAACCGATGGCGTTCTGCTGGTCGACGAAGGTGGCGGCGTCACCGGTGACCCTGGCGGTGAACGGCGCCCGAATGGCGCGGATCTCGTTGACCACGCGCTGAGCGGCGCCGCCCGCGGGATCGCCGGCCACCGCGGCGTTGACCTGCCAGGTGTCCCTGCCCAGCAGCCGCGGTGCGCTCACGTTCTGGACCCCGTCAAACGTTGCGATGTGGTGCGCGTAGGCGCTGACGGCCGCGTCATCGGAGCCGGGCGCGCGAATCGCCACCGTCACCGGAGACCGCCCGGCGCCCGCGAAGTCGCGCGCCAGCGCGTCGGCGACGGTGCGGGCGCTCTGGCCCTGCGGAATCACCCGGCTGTCGTTGGCCGAGGACCACCGGACGCTCAACGCGGGCAGTGCCGCGGCCAGCATGATCGCGGCGGTCAGCCCGGCGACGATCCCGGGGCGGCGCATGACCGCGCGGGCGAAGCGATACCAGCGGTCGGTGTCGGCGGCGCGCGCGTCCGGCCGGCTCAGCTTGCGCCCCCACAGGGCCAGAAGCGCCGGGGTGACGGTCAGCGCCGCCAGCGCGGCCACGACCGCCACGGCGGCGCCGGCGATGCCCATGGACTTGAGGAAGCCCTGCGGGAACAGGGTCAGCGTGGCCAGGGCGAAGGCGACGGTGACCGCGGAGAAGAGCACCGTCTGGCCGGCACGCGCCATCGTGGTGCCGATGGCGTCGCTCACCTCGGCACCCCCCGCCAGCTCCTGGCGAAATCGCGTGACCAGAAACAGGGTGTAGTCCACGGCCAATCCCAGTCCCATCCCGATCACCAGGTTCAGCGCGAAGATGCTCAGCCCGTAGAAGTGGTTGACGCCGGTGAGCACCAGGAAGGTGCCGAGCACCGTGACGACCCCGACCACTACGGGCATCAGGGCCGCGCGCCCGCGGAAGAACAGGATCGAGAGGGCGATCAGCAGCGGGAAGGCCAGCAGCTCGGCGAAGCCGAGATCGTGGGTGACGCTGGCGTTGATCTGCTCGCCCGCCACCGCCGGACCGCCGACGGTGACGTCACGGTCGTGGCCGAACGCCGCCAGGGCCGCCTTCGCCGACTGCTTGTCGTCCGCGCGTGCCGACAACGTCCCGGTGACCAGCACGTGGTGCCCGTCGCGGGCCACGTCGGCCGGCGCGGTGGTGGACACCACACCCTCAACGCGGCGAAGCTGCGCGTTGATCGTCGCCATCCGGGCGTGAGCCGCGCCGGGTCCCTGCGGCGTGTCGATCAGGAGCACGATCCCGGGCGCGGGTTCGGTCCCGGCGGCGCGCTGCAGCATGTTGCTGGCGACCTGCGAGTCGGAGTTGGGGGGCGCGAATCCGCCCGAGCCCTTCAGCGCGCCCGCCAGCGGGCCGCCGATGACCCCGGCGACGACGACGAAGAGGAGGGTGGCGATGAGGGTGCGGCGCGGGCGGGCGCCGAGGGTGAGTGCGAGTGAACGGAGCATGCGCCGATTCTGGGCGGCGACGCCGGTTCGCACAATCGGCCCGGGGATGTGTCTTTGGGGGCGCGGTACTCCCGGGGGTGTACGCCCTGGGCGGTCCTTCGACGGTGATAGTGGACGGTGCGTTTACTGCGGCTGGGGAAGGGTCGGACCGGACTGCGCAGCTGCGACAACAGCCACCTGGCGACAAATCAGATTGGCCGTGGCTGATTTATAGGCGAATGGTCGCCAGGCGTGCACGAGCGGACAAATCGCGCAACGCCGCGGCGATTTGTCATCGAATGGTCGTTGGAAGGTCACCACCCACGCCCACGCGGACCACTCCCGCCGAGGCACACGTGGCCACGGCCAGCATGAGATCGCCCTCGGCGACGCCGGCGAGGTCCGGGTGATCGAGGTCGAGCTCGATCTCAGCGACCGGCGCGGGCGCCAGGCCGAGGCTGGCGCGTCCGTTGGCGACCGTCTGCCCCCACAGGTCCCCGCCGGCGGCCGCCAGCAGAGCGAAGCGGGTCTGGCCCTCCCGGCGGGCGAGCGTCTCCATCTCACGCAGCTCCTCGAACGGGTCGATGCGGGTCTGCTCGTCGGTGCCGATGGCCAGGCGCACCCCGGCGTCGCGGTAGCGCAGCCCGGGCAGGAAGCCGTCGCCGAGGTTGCCCTCGGTGGTCGGGCACGTGACCACGATCGAGTCGGTCTCGGCCAACAGCGCGACGTCGTGCTCGGAGACATGAATGGCATGCACCACGCTGGTGCGTGGCCCCAGGAACCCGGTGCGGTCGAGCAGCTCGATCGGCGAGCAGCCGTGCTCGGCCTCGCACTCGGCCAGCTCGCGCCGCTGCTCGGAGGCGTGGACGTGGCGGACGAGCCGGTGCTCATCGGTGTAGCGGGCGATCTCCTGGAGCCAGCCGGCCGGGACGGCGCGCACGCTGTGGGCCGCCACCCCCACGCTCACACCCTCAACGCTGGAGGCCCACTCGCGCAGGGCGTCGATGCGCTCGAGGAACGCGCCGACGCTGGGGTCGCAGAAGCGCACCTGGCCAGGGCCCGGCGGGGAATCGGACCCCGCCCACCCGCCGCGGTGATAGGCGGCCGGGAGCAGCGTGATCTCCAGGCCCGCCCGCCGTGCGGCCTGCGCCAGCGTGATCGCCATGGCGTTGGGCTCGGGGTAGGGGATGCCGTCGGGCTGGTGGTGGACGTAGTGAAACTCGCCGACGGCGCCATAGCCCGCGGCCGCCATCTGGCGGTAGACGCGCGCGCCGACCTCGCCCATCGACTCCGGGGTGTGGCTCGACGCGAGGCGGTACATCTCGGTCCGCCAGCTCCAGAAGTCATCGCCGGGCGAGAGTCGCTCCCCGGCGCCGCGCAGGTCGATCTGGAAGGCGTGCGAGTGCGCGTTGGCCATCGCCGGAATGCGCGCCGCGCGGCTCACGGTCCCGTGATCCTCTCCGCCGCCGCATCATCGCGCACGTGGGCCACCTCTCCGCCGATGATCGTGATCGCCACCGGGTTGTGGCCAAAACGGTAGGCGATGCTCTCCGCGGGGCCGTCGAGCACGACGAGGTCCGCGCGCTTGCCCACCTCGATCGAGCCTCGGTCGTGCTGCAGGTCAAGCGTCCACGCCGCGTTGAGCGTCGCCGCCCCCAGCGCCTCGCGGACACCGAGCCCGTACAGGCGCGAGCCCAGCCCGATCACCAGCGGCATTCCGAACACCGGCGACGTGCCGGGGTTGGCATCGGTGGCCAGCGCGACGATGGCGCCGGCCTCGATGATCGCCCGCCCCGGGGCCCGCTGCTCGGCGCCCAGGAACTCGGCCCCGGGCAGCAGCACCGCCGCACACTGCGCCTCGGCCAGCGGAGCGATGTCGTCGGGATGGATCATCGACAGGTGGTCCAGGCTGCGCGCCCCCGCGGCGAGCGCCACCGGCACCGAGCGCATGCATGAGAGCTGCTCGACGTGAGTGCGCAGCGCCAGCCCGGAGGCCGAGGCCAGCTCCCCCATCAGCTCCAGATGCGTGAGGCCGAAGGCGATCGACTCGACGAAGATGTCCAGGGCGGTGACGCTGCCGGCGGCCACCACCTCGGCCATCATCTCCTGCACCACCACCATCCAGGAGTCCGCGGTGAAGCCCTGGGGCACCGAGTGGGCCAGCAGCGCGGTCGAGGTCGTGGTCTGCGCCACGCGGATCTCCAGCTCGCGAGCCAGCGTGAGCGCGCGCATCTCCCCCTCCCGCGAGAGACCGTAGCCCGACTTGCACTCGAATGTCGTGGTGCCCGCGCGGAGCATCTCCTCAGCCAGCCCGGTCGCCTGGTCGAGCACCTCGTCGTCAGAGGCCTCGCGCAGCGCGCGGGCCGAGGACGCGATCCCGCCTCCGCCGCGCGCGATCTCCTCGTAGGGAACGCCGGTCAGCTTCTGCTCGTACTCGCCCCAGCGCCAGCCGGCGAACGGCAGATGCGTGTGGCAGTCGACGAACCCGGGCAGGACCGCGCACCCCGAAGCGTCGACCGTCACCTCGGCGATCTCATCGCGCTCCAGGGCGGTGATCCGCCCGTCGCGCGCGGCCACGTCGCCGGCGTCCAGCGTCTGGGCGGTCAGCTCGTCGCCACGCAGGTGCTGCATGTGGTCGCGCGGCGGGCGCAGGACCTGCGCCGCGCCCGTGATCGACAGCGACGGCGGACCGCCGTCACGCGACCCGGGGCTCACCGTGAATCGGGCTCCGGATCGAGCATCGGCATCTTCACCCCGGTCTCGCGCGCGGTGGTCAGCGCCACCTCATAGCCCGCGTCGGCGTGGCGCACCACGCCGAGCCCCGGGTCGGCGGTGAGGCAGCGCCGCACCCGCTCCCCCGCTTCGGGGGTGCCGTCGGCGACCGTCACCTGGCCGGCGTGGATCGACTTGCCCATGCCCACGCCGCCGCCGTGGTGGATCGAGACCCAGCTGGCTCCGCACGCCGTCATCAGCATCGCGTTGAGCAGCGGCCAGTCCGCGACGGCGTCGGTGCCGTCGCGCATCGCCTCGGTCTCCCGCTCGGGCGAGGCGACCGAGCCGCAGTCCAGGTGGTCGCGGCCGATGACGATCGGGCCCTTGAGCTCGCCGCTGGCCACCATCTCGTTGAAGCGGACGCCGGCCTTGTCGCGCTCGCCGTAGCCCAGCCAGCAGATCCGGGCCGGCAGGCCCTGGAAGTGCACGCGTTCGGAGGCCAGCTGTATCCAGCGCGCGATGTGCTCCTGGTCGCCGAACAGGTCCAGGATGGCCCGGTCGGTGGCGTGGATGTCCGCGGGGTCCCCGGACAGCGCCACCCACCGGAACGGCCCCTTGCCCTCGCAGAACAGCGGCCGGATGTACGCGGGGACGAACCCCGGATAGGCGAAGGCGTCGCGGTCGCCGTGCTCCTGAGCCAGGCCGCGCAGCGCGTTGCCGTAGTCAAAGGCCTCGGTACCGGCCTGCTGCAGCGCGCGGATCGCGCCGACGTGGGTCACCGCGCTCTCCCCCACCCGCCGGATGTAGTCCTCCGGATCGGAGCGGCGCAAGGCCTCCGCCTGCTCCACGGTCAGGCCGGCGGGCACGTACCCGTTGAGAGGATCGTGCGCGCTGGTCTGGTCGGTGACGACATCGATCTCGACGCCGCGGCGCACCAGCTCGGGCAGGATCTCGGCGGCGTTGCCGGCCAGGCCGATCGACAGGGCGCGGCGCTCGGCGCGCGCCGCGTCGAGTCGCGACAGGGCATCGTCGAGGTCGCTGGCCCGTTCGTCGAGGTACCCGGTCTCGATGCGCCGTTCGATCCGGTGCAGGTCGACCTCGACGCACAGCGCGGCGCCACCGAGCATGGTGATCGCCAGCGGCTGGGCGCCGCCCATCCCGCCGAGCCCGGCGGTCACCACCAGCCGGCCGGCCAGGGTGCCGTCAAATCGCTTGCGCGCGGCCGCGGCGAACGTCTCATACGTCCCCTGGAGGATGCCTTGGGAGCCGATGTAGATCCACGACCCGGCGGTCATCTGGCCGTACATCATCAGCCCGGCGGCGTCGAGCTCCCGGAACGTCTCCCACGTCGCCCACTGGGGCACCAGGTTGGAGTTGGCGATGAGCACCCGCGGAGCCTGGTCGTGGGTCTCGAACACGCCCACCGGCTTGCCCGACTGCACCAGCAGCGTCTCGGCGTCGCCCAACCGCCGCAGCTCGCGCTCGATCGTGTGATAGGCGGACCAGTTGCGCGCCGCCTTGCCGGTGCCCCCGTAGACGACGAGCTCGGCCGGGTTCTCGGCCACGTCGGGATGCAGGTTGTTGCGCAGCATCCGCAGCGCCGCCTCCTGGTGCCAGCCTCGGCATTCCATGTCACTCGCGCTCATCGCCGGGGCCACGCTACCGCAGCGCGCCGCGTTGCAGCAGCCCGTGGGTAGCCTGCCGGTGAGATGGTCCGCAACCCACTGAGGGTCCGTGCCCAGCGCAGGACCGGCACGATGCTCACGCGCGTCGGATGGGAGCCAGCGCAGACGTGGCCGGTCCCGCGCCCCAGCGCCACGCCGCTCGTGTTTCAGACGCGCCTCCCCGCCGCCGAGTTCGTTCCCGCTGCCCGGCTGGCCAAGCGTCACCGTGCCGCGCCGGCGTCGCTCGGTGGCGAGATCCTCCCCCTCGCGCAGGCCGAGCGCTCAGAGGACGTGTTCCTGGCCGCCGCCATCTGCTCCACCGAGGCAGACCACGGCGTGCTGGCGACGATGACCGCCGCGCTGGCCGACAAGCCGCTGGCGTTCACCGGACACGACGGCCCCGTGCGGGGCAGGAGGGGGCGCAGGAAGGTCAAGGGCATGCCCCGGCGGGTCACCGTCGTCGAACGCCAGGACGGCGACGGGGCGGTCGCGGGGGCCGGGGCCGGGTCCCCCCTGGTCGTCCAGTACGCGATCCGTCACCGCTTCGGCACGCTCACGCTCACCTTCGTCACCCACGGCCCCGCGCTGGCCGGCAACGCCCGCCGGCTGTTTCAGAACATCGTCCGGGGCTGCTACCTGGGCAGCGAGCCGCTCGCCTGAGCAACGCCGTGCATCAGCGGCGCCAGCGCTTCCACGTCGGCGCCGCCGAGATAGACGAGCTCGATACTCACGCCACCCCGGCAGCGGCCTGCACCCGCTCGAGCAGCTGGCCGCCGACCAGCGCCCGGGCGGCGAGCCGCTCCACATCCGGGCCCACGGGCCGGTCCTCCTGGAGCGTGTCCACCCACTCGCGCACGGCGGCGAAGGCGGCGGCGGTGCCCTCACCCAGGGACTCGGGCTGCCCGCCGACCGCCAGGTCCACCCCCTGCGCGGCGACGATCAGCTCGTTGGCCACCAGTGGCCACATCCGCTCGAGCTGA